>CAZERK010000538.1:0-2756 GCA_964514515.1 uncultured Planctomycetaceae bacterium | reverse complement strand
AGACGGAGCTGGCTCGCGGCGTCTCGGGGGCGACCGTGGACAGTTCGCGGTCGATTTCGAAGAGGTTGTTCTCGGCCTGCTCGACCAGCACGAGCTTCGCGGGATGGTAGCGGAGGATTTGCCGGCACATCTCGGAGCCGATGGAACCGCCGGCTCCCGTGACCAGGACGCGCTGCCCGCAGAGCTTCTGGCTGATTTGAGCCTCGTCGAGTTCGACCTGTTCCCGGCCGAGCAAGTCCTTGATGTCCACGTCGCGGATTCGGGAGACGGTGACGCGCCCTTCGATGACCGCCTCGACGCCCGGGATGGTCCGCAGCCGCACGTTGAGGCCCTGGATCTGTTCGACGAGGCTTCGGAGCCGCTTCTGAGCGAGGCCTGGGGAGGCGAGTAGCATCTCCTCGACCTGATGCCGCTCGCAGGTTTGTCGCAAGTCGGCGAACCCCCCCAGCACCGGTACGCCGTGAATAAGCGATCCGTGTTTGGAGGCGTCGTCGTCGAGGAAGCCGACGACCCGGTAGCGCTCGACCGGCATTCGGAGGATCTCGCGCAGGAGCGTTTCACCGGTGTCGCCTGCGCCCAGGATCAGGCAGACGCGGTGGCCGGTTGCGGCGACGGGGCGGATTTCCTCGTGGTAGAGTCGCACGAGGATGCGGGCGCCGCAGATGGGGGCGATGGCCGTGCCGAGGTCGAGCAGGAAGACGGCTTGCGGGAATTGGCCCCGGTTGGAGAAGAAGCCTCCCTGGCCTGAATACTTGAACGTCACCCATTCGATCGTCCAGAAGGCGACGACGAAGAGAAAGGTACTGATATACGTCGCCTTGACGACCGCCATGACGTCGCGCATGCCGACGTACCGCCAAGAGCCGCGGAACATCCGCATCGAGGCGAAGACGACCAGCCTGAGCCCGACGACGATCGGTAGCAACGGCAGGAAGAATGGCCGAAACCAAAGATCGAAGGCCTTGAAGTTGTAGCAGAGGCCGAATGCAAGGAAGAGGGCGAGGGCGAAGAGCACGACGTGGATGCAAACCGACAACGGTCCTCGATACTGCAGCAAGAACCGTCTGTGGTTCGTCTTCGGTTGCTTCCCAACGGCTGACATGAGAGATCGCCGCTTCCCTTCCTCTCCCCGCTCCGACAGGCGAGACCGCTGCCTCATCGCCTATTGGCCGGCCGGCTTCGCCGGCGGGTCCCGCGCTTCAACAAGCATATCATGGAACTGGAGAATACGCGATGAGAAGGGCTCCTCGAACCGCGCGGCAGACGCCTGCGACGTCGAGATCGCGGTGCTCCAGTCGTCGTTGAGCCACGCGTAGTATGACAGAAGGAGCGAGAGATTGGCAGATTCCGGGCGCGTCTTGGCAAGGAGGTTAATTCGATCGACGGAATAACCAAACTCTTGCTTCTTGTCCGCGAGGCCTTCTCCTTCGTAGAACGCGTTGATGAAATCCGGAAGTTTCAAGTCTTGCAGCGAGCGGGCGAATCTGAACGCCTGGATCAGCTTGTAACATGCACGGGCGTGGTCGTTCAATTCCACGCTGGCCAGCGCGTCGCCCAGGTACGGCCGCGGATTGTCCTGCATGACTTGCTGGGCCTGTTCGAAGCGGTGCCGCGCCATTGCGTAGTCTCTGGCGCGGAAGTAGGCCGTGCCCGTCTCGAAATTTTCCTCGGCGGCTGCTCGCAGGCGTGCAGCCAGGAACTCGTCGTACGAGCGGCGTTCCACCGGCCCGGCCGGCATCGTCGAAGGCGCCGCCAGACGCGGTTCGTTGATGGCGGTCTGAAGCGGAAGCGGGTTCACCATTGCCCGCGGCAGCTCCGTTTCTTGTTCGTCCGGGACGCGGCCCAGCAGAGCGGTGGCCGCTTGGCCCAAGGGTGAGCGGGTCCTGAGCAGGTTCCGGGCGTTGAGGATTCGGCGTGTTGGGCTCCGCGACGGCGCCGGGTCGGAGAGCAACCCGAGCTTGCGTCTCGGGACGCGAGACAGCGATCGGATGTGCTCCGCGCGCGTCTCGACTCCCGTCTGGAGGTTTGAGTAGAAGGTGCCGACGCGATTGCGGGCGCGAGGGGCCGCCCCCGTCATTCCGGGTCGGCGCTGTTGTCCCGACTGCTGCCGAAGGTCTTGGAGTGTCCGCGGTCGGACCTGCGCAAGGGCTTCGCACGAAGCGAACAGGAATAAGATCGCAGCGACCCGCATGCATCGCGACATCACGATATCTCCTGGCAGATCACGGCGACGCGGCCCCGCTTCCCGGATCTGGCGCTGTCCGGCCGACCTGGCGCGTCGCGCCGAAGCCGCCGGGCTGAGCCGTCGCGAGGCGAACGCCCCAGCCGCCGACGCCTGACGCCTGAGGCTTTGCAGACGGCGGCCCCCCTCGAGCCGCTGCCATCATTTCCGAACAACGTTATGATACTATACGCTGCGGAGCCACCGCCGGATGTTGCGTTTAGGTTCATTATTCTCATGGCCGGCCATATCCTTGGCGGCGAAGTGCCGCTTCCTATTCGGCTCCGCGGTCATCCTCATTATTGCATCGGCACTATTCGTGCCTTGGCTGCGGATGCGAGACCTCATACACGAGGCAAATCTCCAAACGGCGCGGCAGGTCGGCCGTTTGGCCATCGTGCGGAGCGACTTGGCTGCCGGGGACTGGGATGCCAAGCAGCAAGCGCTGGAGCGATGGTGGCCCGCAAACGCAGAACGCTACGGCTTTCGCTGCCCGGCCCCTCGCCTCGTGCGTTTATCGGACCCCTCGGCCCCC
>CAZERK010000537.1:0-2757 GCA_964514515.1 uncultured Planctomycetaceae bacterium | reverse complement strand
GTCGTCCCAACCGACCAGGACGACCACGTGATCGATCCCGCCCCACTCACACGCGTTGAAAACGCCGCCGGAGTACGCCTGGAACGCGGGATACCCGGCTCGCAGACACGCGGAGACGGGTCCGTAGTCCAGAATCGCCTGCTTGATCTGCGCCACGGTCGGGACGCCGGACGCCGGACCGATATAGGCCCAACGGTCCAGGCAGTAGGGATGCGCATAGGGGCATTCGCAGGGAACGTCTGATGCAACGTAGGGGAAGGCGGACTCGAGTACGGCACCGTAGTTGCCGCACGGGTCCGTCCATCCGCTGCACTTGAGATAACGATAGGCGAGGTTGTGCCATCCGCCCCCGCAGTCCCCGGCATCCGTGCAACTGACCAGCCATTGCTCTGACAGATCGGAACTGACGTCGACCTGAATCTTGATGAGGCACTCCAGCGTGCCGATCGCCGCAAAGCCCCAGCAGCTTCCGCAGCCGCCCTGGTTGCGGATCGGCGTTACGCCGTCGTAATCCCGCCAGTCAAACGAGCTGGGCAGATCGCGGGTCGGCGCGCAGAGATCGAACTCGCCGTCGGTCCGCCAATCGGGCGGTTCAACGGCCCCGCAAAGTTGCTCAATCGGGTGATGCGCGGCCTCGGTCATGTCAACGGTAAACGTCCAGCCTTCGGCACGACCCCGCTCACGAAGCGCGGCGATGTCCTCGGGCGTCAATTGCGCCTGCAAAGAGGACGACGAGAAAGCCGTGAGCACGGCGCAAACCAGCGTCGGACCGAGGCCTCCGCGCACCCCGCGTTGACGGACCGGCGCCCCCGCGGCGCGGGGACTCTCCATTCGCTTGGGCGATGGCCGCCCGGCGACACGAGACATCATGATCCTGTCCTCCTGACACCCCTATGCAAGCGGCTCGCGCACGCGCATGTCGCGGTGTTGTGTAGATACCCAACCATCCCAGTAGAATCGGACTTGCGAATCCGATGTCCGCAGCCCCGCCATACTATTCTAACAGATCGGGACCCGCCGACAAAGCCTGTCAGCCCGATCCCCGCCAGAAAGCTGGAAACAGCTCTCGAAGCGAGCCCGCGATACGGGCATCGTGCAGCCAGACTTTGCTCGGTTCCCAGGTTGGCTGAGGCCTCGCTCGCCGGGGCGACTCAAAAGACTCCCCTCCCCGCCTCCAGATCGCACCCCTTCACAATTGGGGTAAACACCCGATTGCTTTCGCTTACTGCCCCTGCGACAAAGATAACAAGCAAAGCCGCTTGGCCGGCTAGCACCAGGCCATCGAGTTTCTATCCTTCCACTCACTCTAACCTGGGTGGCCGTGGTGAGAGCCGGGTCGAAGCGGCTTTGCTATGCGCGGTTTGCTTGGAAGTCAGCGCAGATGATCGGCTGGCTCGAACTTCGCTCCGGGTGACACGGCGAACGGGCAGCGCTCCAGCAGACTCGTGACGCGAGGCGTTGGCCGCGTCACGCCGTATGGCGGCTTGATTCGTTGCAGCCTCAGACCTTTCAGCCTCGGCGCCGCGGGTGCGCCCTTACGTCCCGCTTGCGCCGACCCAGCCGGTGACCGCGTGCGATGATGAGCAGCGGCGCAGGCTGCGAGCAACTCGCTCTTACTGCGCCTCGTGCGACGCGGCGATGCCGAGCCTGCGTAGGACGGCGCCGAGTCGGTCGTTCTCACACGCCGCCTGCCGGAGTTCCGCCACCGATGCGTCGAGCCCCCCATACAGCCGGCGCAGGTCTCTCGGTCGGTTCCGCTGGAAGATGTACTGCGCCAGGAGGGGGAGCGTGATGCTGGCGCAACTGTACACGACGACGTTGTTGATCGTGGCGTCCTTGACCTTGCCCCAGCTTCGGGCCTCGCTCGGCGTGGCGCCCGAGAGCCCGCCCCAATGCGGCGCGTCCGTCGTCAGTTGGATGAAGTAGTCGTGGCCCGCCCCGCGATGGTCGTAGAGGAACTGCTCCAGCGCCGGCTGCGTTTGCAGGTAGAAGTTCTTCGGGCTGCCGCCGCCGACCAGGATGACGCCGTTCTCGTCCGCCGCGCGCACGAGGGCCGTCGTCTCCACGATGTCCTCCATCGGGTCCAGGACCGTCCGCGTGCCGAGGAGCTGGGCCGGCAGCAGGGCCATCGCTACGGAGCTGTCGCCGGGGCTCGACGTGTAGATCGGCACGTCGCACCGCTGCGCCGTGATCAGCAGCGATTTCTCGGGGTGCGGGGCGCGGTCCGCCAACGCGCGGGCGAGCTGCCAATGAAACCGGGCCGTCGACATCGGCCGGGAACGGTCGATCCGTTCGGCGGCCTCCATGATGACGCGGTCGGTCGCGGTCAACGTCTCTGCGTCGCCGATGAACGTGTCGTAGATTCGCGCGACGTGCGCGTCGGCCAGCTCGTTGTCGTCGACCAGCCAATGCCCCTGCGCGACGGGACAGTCGAAGGCGCGGTGCAGGTCGTGGTAGAGGTTGGCGCCGGTCGAGATGATCCAGTCCACGAAGCCGGCCTCGATCAGATCGATGAGCACGCCTTGCATGCCGATGGGCGTCATCGCGCCGCTCAGCGTCAGGCAGACCGTCGCGCGAGCGTTCAGCATCCGGGCGTAGAGCTGGCAGGCTTCCGCGAGGCGGCGGCCGTTGAAGCCGCTGGCGGCGTAGCAATGGTCGACCATGTCCGCGACGTTCGCGTGCGGCTTGACGTGTACGGGTTCGACCTGTCGGCCCGACATCAGGGCCTCGTGCCGCTCGCCGGCGTCGCTGCAGATC
>CAZERK010000536.1:0-2763 GCA_964514515.1 uncultured Planctomycetaceae bacterium | reverse complement strand
CCAGCCGACCCGACGCACACTCGCTGCGGCGGAGAGTGCGGGGGGTGTGTGGTTCCTGCTACTCCGGCATCTCGAAGAGCGCTTCCACGAATGCGGCGGGGTTGAAGGGTTCGATCGCCTCGATGGTTTCGCCGAGGCCGACGAACTTGACGGGGATGTCGAGCTGGTCGCGGATGCCGACCACGATGCCGCCCTTCGCCGAGCCGTCGAGCTTCGCGAGGAACAAGCCGCTGACCTTCGTCGCCTGCGAGAAGACCTTGGCCTGGTTGATCGCGTTTTGGCCGATGGTCGCGTCGAGGACGAGCAGGACCTCGTGGGGGGCTTCGGGGAGGCGCTTCTGCACGACGCGCTGGATCTTCGACAGCTCCCGCATCAGGTGTTCCTGCGTGTGCAGGCGGCCGGCGGTGTCGATGAGCAGGATGTCCGTCTTGCGGGCGATGGCCGCCTCGCACGCGTCGAACGCGACGGCGGCGGGGTCGCTGTTCGGCTGGTGCTTGACGAGGTCGACGCCGCAGCGCTTGGCCCAGATGCCGAGCTGGTCGATGGCCGCGGCCCGGAACGTGTCGCAGGCGCCGAGCAGGACGGACTTGCCCTGCTGCTTGAGGTACCAGGCGAGCTTGGCGACCGACGTGGTCTTGCCGGAGCCGTTGATGCCGACAATGAAGATGACGGTCGGGGGCGTCGGGGCGAAACGCAGGGCGCGATCGCTGTCGGTCCAGGTGCTGGCGATGCGCTGCTTCATGAAGGGGATGATTTCCTGGGCTTCACTGAGCTTGCCGGCCTTCCAGGCGTCGCGGACCTCGCCGACCAGGTTCGTGACGGCCTTGGGGCCCATGTCGTCGGCGAGCAGCGTATCGGTGACCTGCGTGAGCAGCTCTTCGTCGATCTTGCGTCCGAAGGGCAGGATCGTCCGCAGGCCGGAGACGATCTTCTCGCGGGTTTTGGAGAGGCCTTTCTTGAGGAAGTCGAACAGACCCATGGGAATCCTATCTTGGCGGAAGCCTTCAGCTATCCGCGTTCAGCTATCAGCAGTCGGCCGTCAGCCGGAGGCGGGCGGCGGGGGTTCACCGGTCAGATGCCGGTGCCACACAGCGGTATCCGGCGCCCCTCACGTTCGTTCGGGGCAGGCTCCGGCCTGACGCTACTCGTGCTACTCCTGGGCGCGTTGGCGGTAGAGCTCGGGCTCGACGACCTTGAGCATGGCGGCGGTGTCGAGGCGGCCGCCGAGGAATTCGTTCAGGGCGGCGACGGTGTCGCGCGGGGCGGTGAGCGTGTCGTTATAGCTCACGTAGAGGACGCGGAAGTGCGACTGCTGGCGGACCCACTTGTCGAAGTCGGTGAGCTGCTGCTGGAAGAGGGCGATGAGCTTGTCCTTGCCCAGCGCGCCGCCCTCGCGGCCCATGCGGGAGAGCATGACGTCCTGGGAGGCGACGACCTCTTCGAGTTTGCGGCGCATGAAGATAACGCGGTACTCGCGCCCCTTGGGCAGGTCATAGAGGAGCCGGTAGACCATCTTCACGACCTTGCCGCCGGCGTGCTCGAGCCAGGAGGGGTCTTCCTTGGTCTTCTTGACGGGCTCGAACTCGTAGTAGCCGCGCGGATTGTCTTCGTCGGCGGCGCGGATGTTGTCAACGAGCGCGGGGATGCCGGCGGCCTCGAGCATCCGCATCATCATGGAGGTTCCGGACCGGGGCAGGCCGGACACGATCGTGACCAGGTCGGGATTGGTGACTGTCATAGCTGGCATCTACTCCGCGCCTCACATGGGAATCCGTCGCGAGCACGCCCATTCTAGGGCCCGCGCATGCTCATGCAAGCGCGAGCGGGCGGCGCTGCGTGTCGGTTGACGCCCGCCCGGCCGGGCCTGAAAATGGGCCCGCGTGGTGCATGTCGACGCCGCCGGCCGCAAATCGGCGCTGTGAAGGCAGGGTGTGGCATGGAATCGTGGGAACTGTTGCGGGACGCGACGGAGCAGGCGGGCGTGAAAGCCGTGGCGGCCCGATTGGGACTGAGCACGGCGCTGGTCTACAAGTGGTGCCAGGAACCGCCGACCCACGATCCGGACGCGTCGGGGGCGCGCAACCCGCTCGACCGCCTCAAGATGCTCTTCGAGGTGCCGCGCGAGGCCCGTCTGATCAACTGGATCTGCAACGCCGCCGACGGCTTCTTCGTGCCGAACCCGCGCCTGCCGCCCGGCGAGCGCGGAGAGCAACTTCTGGGCACCACCCAGCGCGTCGTGCAGGACTTCGGTGAATTGCTCTCGGACATCAGCCGCAGTATCCAGAACGACGGGCTCATCACAGCCGACGAGGCGGGCACGATCCGGCAGTCGTGGGAGAAACTGAAGTCGCAGGCCGAGTGCTTCGTGGCGGCCTGCGAAAAGGGCCTCTACGCGCGGCCGCCGCAGAAGTAGCCGCGCGGCAGGGCGGCCGCCCACGTCACGGCGCGGTCCGCCGCGACAGACCGCTCATCGCGATCCACAGGACGACGACGGCGGCCGTCTGGGCGCCGGCTGCGCGCGCCGCCGGCCACGCCAACAGCATGATCGCTACCAGCCATCCGCTCAGCGCAACAACGGTGCCAAGCGGCGCGCGATGCTCCACCCGCCACGCGCGGATGAGGTGATCCGTCAGTAGCGCCAGCGGCCAATAGGCCAGTGGCAGGTAGTGCGTCCAGACCAGCGGCGACGCGAGCAGCATCAGGCAGCACCACGCGCCGAACTGCGCACGCCATGCGCGCACGCCAGCCACATCCTCCCGGGGC
>CAZERK010000535.1:0-2763 GCA_964514515.1 uncultured Planctomycetaceae bacterium | reverse complement strand
CTGTTCAGAATCCCGTTTCTGCCTGACTGGCTGGCGGACATCAAGAGCTACGGCGTGATGATGATGATCGCCTTCCTGACGGGCATCTACCTGGCGTTTCGTCGGGCCGTCAAGTCGAAGGCCGATCCCGACATCGTGCTGAACATCGGCTTCATCGCCTTGATCGGCGGCGTCATCGGCTCGCGGGCCATGTTCGTGCTGCATTATTGGAACGATCGCTTCGCCACCCAGCCCAGCCCCATCGCCGCGGTCTTCGACATCCGCGCCGGCGGCCTTGAGTTTTGGGGCGGGCCGCTCGTCGTCATCCCGGCGCTGGCGGTCTACGTCCGCTACATCAAGAAGGCCTCGGTTCGCTGGTACCTGGACATCACGATGCCCTCGCTTGCCTGGGGTCTGGCGATCACTCGAATCGGCTGCTTCCTGAACGGCTGCTGCTGGGGAGCGACCTGCGTGGACCAGCACGATCCGGCCAAGGAGCGGGCGTCGATCCCCTGGGCCGTCCGCTTCCCCTACGGCAGCCCGGCGATGGTGCAGCAATACAAATTCGGCCAACTGACGCTGCCCAAGGAGTTGATCTACGCCTACGGCCCTGCCGAAAGCCTTCCCATGCCGCGCGAGTTCATCGAGGCGGCAAAGAAGGACGGGGGCCGGGCGACGGCCAAGCTGCGTGAGAGCCGTGCGGCGGCATGGCAGGCTTACAGCCAGCGCATGAACGAAGGCGCCAGCGAAGCCGAATTGAAGCCGCTGAAGGCTAGGCTGGATGCGGCACAACGGGCGATCGACGGCCATCGGACGACGCCGATCGGCGTCGCCGAGGAGCAATGCCGCAAGTATGACATGACGGTGGAACAGTTGGCCAGGCTTGCCGCGCACTATCGGTCAAAGCCCGTGCATCCGGCTCAGCTCTACGCGGTGATCAACGGCTTCATCATCTGCTGGCTGCTGACGCTCATCTTCTACAGACGCAAGCGGCACGGCGTCGTGGCAGGCTGGTTCCTCATCCTCTATTCGATCTCGCGCATCCTCCTGGAGTCGATTCGCCAGGACAACCCGCTGGATACCGCGGGCCTGACCATCTCGCAGGCGATCAGCCTGTGCACGCTTGCAGCAGGATTGCTGTGGATGTGGGTCATCTGCACGAAGCTGCCCATGTTCAGCCCGCGGGCCGTCCCGTTTGAGTTGCCTCCCGAGGAGCAGGCGCCGGTCGCCCGGAAGGTCAAGTAGCCGAGCAGCGACGCTCAGTTGTGCGAACTGCGGCGGCCGCTGGCCGGGTCGTCCGTTGTGCGCGTCGTTGCGCTGCCGAGGGCGGCGAAGGGGGACAGGCGCCAGTCTTGGATTGGCGCCGAGCCGTGCTCGCAATGCGTGCCGACTTGGCGGGGCCAGACCCTATAATGAAGCGGACGCCGTTGCAGGAGAGGCAGCCGACATGCGTGGCCCGTTCATCCAGGCCGTGTTACTTGCCAGTTTGGCGATGACGGTCCAGCCGGCCGGCGCGGCCCCGCCGCAACGGATGACGTTCAAGAACAATCTCCTCCCTGGTTACCTGACGCGGCACCAGATCCTCCGCGTGACGCAGCGGACGTCGCCGCGCAAGGACTACACGGAGAAGTTGAGCTACCGGCAGCAGGCGGACTGGCTGCAATGCAACATCCCGTCGCCGCGATCCAGCGAAGTCATCCTGTATCAGATGATGGTCGACCAGCCGGCCGAGGTGCTGAGCGTCTCCCACGGCAAGAAGACGATCAAGCCGACGCCGCCTGCCACGGCGTTCAATCTTCCCGTCGGCTCGACGCGACTGCACAGCGTTGGCAAGACCTACGGGGATGCCCCCGTTCAGGTGCCGCTGACCGCTCCGGCAGAGAAGATCGTGCTGGCCCTCCTGCTGGACGTCGCGCACTGGCCGGCGGATCGCGTCGAAGCGGGGCGCCGTTGGCATCGCCCCGTGGAGTCAGGCGATTTCAGCGGGACGCAGACGTTCGAGTTTGTCGACTTGGGCCGAGTCGGCGATGGCGTGGCCGCCCGTGTGACGTTGTTCGTGCAAGGCGATTTTGTCGGTCCGCTCGCGCGAGACTTCCGCTTTGAGAAAGGCCAGGCGATCTTCTATTGGTCGCGGTTGGACCAGACGCTCGTCGGGATGGAGGCCCAGGCGTTCTACAGCCGCCGGCGGGCGTTCGGCCCGGAGACGCACAAGCTCCGGTTGGACGTTCGTCTGGCCGAGCAGCGGAGGCTCGATGCCGACGAACAGGAACGGGTGAAGGTGCAGCTCAACAAGTTTGCCGACGCGCTGGACGCGCTGCGCGGCGGCGATCGCTGGGCGGCGCGTGATTGGTGCCGGGCGTTTCGCAAGACGTGGCCGACGTCCGTCTGGCTGCCGGCCGTGGACGACCTGGAGCGCCAGACCGTCATCGAGCCGGAGGTCGGCAAGCGATACGCGCTCAGGGAACTTCAAGAGACGCTGGCGAGAACGATCGTCGCGTACGAAGCCGCCAAGTCGACCGGCGAGTACGACGTGCTCGAAAAGACCCGGCAGGCGCTCGCCGAGATCGCCCGCGAATACGGCTCCAAGCTCGGCGAGCTGGCCGACTCCAAGGACGAAGCGGTTCGGGCGTCGGCCGTCTTCGCGTCGGCGTTCGGCCCCCGCTCCAGGGACCTCGATCGCGTGCACACGGCCCTATCGGATCGCTCAAGCCGTGTCAGAGCAATGGCGCTCTACGGCTTGGCGGCACGGGGCGACTCGACGACGCCGGACGGCGCGGTCGCGGG
>CAZERK010000534.1:0-2776 GCA_964514515.1 uncultured Planctomycetaceae bacterium | reverse complement strand
AACGTCAACGACTCGGTGACCAAGAGCAAGTTCGACAACCTCTACGGCTGCCGCCATTCGCTCGTCGACGGCATCATGCGCGCGACGGACGTCATGCTGGCGGGCAAGGTCGCGGTGGTCTGCGGCTACGGCGACGTGGGGAAGGGCTGCGCCCAGAGCCTGCGGGGCCAGGGCTGCCGCGTCCTCGTCACCGAGGTGGACCCGATCTGCGCGTTACAGGCGGCGATGGAGGGGTATCAGGTCGTTACGTTGGAGGACGTCGTGGCGACGGCCGACTTGTTTGTCACGGCGACGGGCAACCGCGACGTGATCACGGCGGCGCACATGAGCCGCATGAAGCACAACGCGATCGTCGGCAACATCGGGCATTTCGACTTGGAAATCGACATGGCGGGGCTGGCGAAGCTGCCCGGCGTCCGAAAGATCAACATCAAGCCGCAGGTGGACCATTGGATCTTCCCGGACGGCCGCGGCATCATCTTGCTGGCCGAGGGCCGGCTGCTGAACCTCGGCTGCGCAACGGGGCATCCCAGCTTCGTGATGAGCAACAGCTTCACGCACCAGATCCTCGCCCAGATCGACCTTTGGAAGAACCGCGGCAAGTATGAGAAGAAGGTCTACACGCTGCCCAAGCATCTCGACGAGATGGTCGCTAGGCTCCACTTGGAAAAGGTCGGCGCCAAGCTTACGAAGATGACCGAGGCCCAGGCGAAGTACATCGGCGTGCCGGTCGAAGGGCCCTTCAAGCCGGACTACTACCGCTACTGACGTGCGATGGCCCCGCCATCGCCCGCGTCCGTCGGCAGATCCATCAAAAACGAACGGAGCCCGGAGCGGCTCAGCGGCCATCCCCGGCTCCGTTATCAACCGCACGCGAACGGCAACGCATCGCCCGGGCGCCGCCCAAGGCACCCGATCAACGTTACCGCGCGTTGATGCGCCGTCTCACGGCACGATTCCATCGACCACGCCCTGGATGTCATCGCCATCCAGAACGCCGTCGTCGTTCTGGTCGAAAATGCAGACCCAAGCCGGGTCCGGCGTCTCCGCCAGAAGCTGAGCGACGAATTCCGACAAATGGGCGAAGCCGCCTTCGCACTCGTCCGGCACGCCATTCTCGTTGCAGTCCCAACTCGCGTACGTGACGCCGACGATGCTCACGTCGTCGATATTCCAGCCGGGATAGGACGTCGAGTAATCCGTCGGCCCCATGCCCCAGCGGATGTAGACGCTGGCTTGATCATCCGCGACGGCCGAGATGTCGTACGCGACCTGCGTCCATGCCGCATCGGACACGTCCACGTCCGTCGAGTTCACCCAGACGTCCGTCCAATCGGCGCCGTTGTTCGAGACCTGTATGTTGGCCCGGTCGAAGCGCTCAACGCCGAGCCACCGCCAGAACCGCAGTTGCGTATTGAACATGTCCCTGCAGTCGATGGGCGTGCTCGTCAGGTATTCGGTCGTCGACATGTTGTTGGGATAGTCGCCCGTCAGCTTGTAGCCGTACACATTGACGCCGGTGTAACCGTTGGAAGGATCGTGGTTGTGCGAGCCGCCGCCGGTCGGATGACCGTAGGCCCACCAGATCCCCTGCTTGGACCAGCCCGGATCGGCGCTCAGGTCGTTCGACCAGGAGATGGGCAACGGAACGGACAGGTCGCAGTCGTCGGGCACCTCGTTCTCATTGCAGTCGTTGTCCTCGAGCTGGCACTCGTCCGGAATGCCGTCCTCCTGGCAGTCCTCGCTCGTACCGCCGCTGATGTCACAGGGGTCGGCGATGCCGTTGCCATTGCAGTCCGGCTGGCACTCGTCGGGCACGCCGTTCAAATCACAGTCGTCGCTCTCGCCGCAGCCCGGCACATCGCATCCCGGCAGTTCGCAGTTGATGTCGCACTGATCCGGGATATCGTTCTCGTTGCAGTCGGAGAGGAACGGCCAGCCCATGATCGTGGCGTTGTAGATGTCCGCCCGATTGGTGGGCGGGCTGCTGCTCTGGTTCTCCTGCGCCCACGCGATGAGCTTGATGTCGTCCTGGTTGGTCCAACTGTCGTTGTCGAACGTGAGCTGCGTCGTGACCTGCTGGCACTCGCCGGGCTGAAGCGTGATGACGGGCTCCTGCCCAAGGGTATACGCGGCCTGCTTGAAGCCGTTGCGCGAGTAGGTCACGACCGTTGGCCAGTGATCCAGGACTTGCACGATATACACCTTCATCGTCTTGGCCGTCCCACCTTCCTCGATGCAGACAGTCGCAGTCACGGTGAAGGTCTGGCCGCTGACCTGCATGGCGCTGAGCGACACGACGACGTCCGTCGCGACGGCGCGCCGCGCGTTGTAGTCTGCGAGGTAGGTCGCGTAGGGAAACGCGCCTTCCCGGCGAAGCGTCCCGTCAAAGTAGGATGTCGGGTAAGCCGAGAAGTCCGTGTAGAAACTGCCTCGTGCGTTGCCCCACGTCGTGGCGTAGTTGTCGCCGTGGTGGATTTGCACGAAAGCGAACGTGTCGGGATAGGCCGTGAGAAGTTGGTTGAAGGCGGCACCCGCCTGTGAGCAAAACGTTCACCACGTTGCCGTGAATTCCTCGCCTACAACGATACGTTCCGCACCGAATGCCGAGGGCTGAACGGCAACAGCCATGACGACGGCTGTCACCAAGCCCAACCACGCGCTGGGTCTGCGTGACGATAGGCGCACCATCTTCGTCTCCTTAGTTCCGGCTCGTCCCTGTCACCTGACACCTTGGCCGGGAGACCCCCTGGACCCATTCCCTCCGGGCAGACCC
>CAZERK010000533.1:0-2777 GCA_964514515.1 uncultured Planctomycetaceae bacterium | reverse complement strand
GGCGACCCTCGCAGGCCTGTCGCCCCTGTATGCGCCGAGCGCCCAACCAACGACACAGCCGGCGTCCAACTGACGAGCCCAACGCAGCGACGCAGCCGCATCCTGATCGATGCCCGTTCCCGTTTGAGACAGCCGACTCGCCGCGACTTGAGAGCCGCGGGCCTTGGCCCGGGGTGGCCACAATGCAGGCAACGCGTGCCTCGGCGATGACGGCTGTTGACCGCATTCAAGACCGGCTTGTAAGCGCCGGAGCAATCCCTCTCCCCCTCGGGGGAGGGCAAGGGTGAAGGGGAAGCCGCGCGGTGGCCGGGTTTGCACCCTCACACCAACCCTCGCCCTAAAAGGGAGGAACGGGAGAGGGAGCGGAAGGCGCTTCGCATGGCGATGCAACCGCCGTCAATCGCCCGGCTCGGCAGGGAACCGATACGACTGCACGCGACGCTGACGCCAGATATCCGTCTGCGGGTTGAACTGCTTCGTGTCCGCTTGCGCGAGGTCGAGTTCGAGGCCGTCAGTCCAATCGCCCCGCCGCCACAGGACGGTCCCGTCCGGATCGATGACGCGCTGCACGACCTCGGCTACGACGACTACGAAGACACGGTTCTCAGCCGCCCGAGCCCGAACAAGCGTATCGTCAACGACGCGGCCTTCCACGACGAGGACTTGCGCACCGTCCAAGGCGTGGCGCCTCGCCGCCGCGAAGCCGTCCATCTGCGGCATCATCATGCCGATCGTGCGGCCGCCCGCCGCCCCGATCTCGGCGATCACGCTCGCCGCGTCCGCATCCGGGCGAATTGCGCACCGCCCCCCGGGCCGATCCGGGCGAAACGGCGGCTGCTCGCTCAGCAGCCGTTGGCGCGTTTCTGCATCCATCCGTACGGGCCTTCCGTAGGCGGGATGCACCTCCGCGCAAACGAGCTGCTCGCCGCCCAACGGCGCCTTCGCCGACACGGAACCGTCCGGCTGCACGATTTGGCTCTGCCCAACGTACTCCAACACCGCCCCCTCTCGGCCGCTCTTGCTGGCGCTGACGAACGGCACGCCGAACTCCATCGTTCGGGCACGGATTAGGAAGTCCGGCTGGATGTTGCGATACGTCCGCCGCACCTTGCTCGTGTTGACCCATGCCGTCGGCTGCACGAGCAATCCGGCACCGTCCCCGACGAGCGTCGCGGGGATTTCCGGCATCCGCGCGTCGGCGCAGATCAGCACGCCCAGCCTGCCGAACTCCGTATCGACGGCTTCGATCGTCTTGCCCGCCGTGAACCAACGATGGTCGCAGTCCCACAGGAAGTTCTTGCGAGCGATCCCGACGAGCCGCCCAGTCCGGTCGATGACGGCGGCGCTGTTGTAGAGCCGGCTGTCGTCCTCCTCGACAAAGCCCGCGATCAACCAGAAACCGTGCCGGGCGGCGACCTCCGCGTACCGTTTGAGAACGGTCGCCGTCCGTTCGATGTCGTCCTGCCAATAGCGCTCAGCCGACTCGAGCCAATAGGCTGGATACGTCGCCTCCGGCAGCACGAGCAAGTCCGCGCCGGCCTCCTTCGCCGCGCCAGCCAATCGATGCACGGCGTCCCACGCGCGGCCGGCCTGTTCGATCGTCGTCGCTTCCATCTGTCCGCACGCTGCAATCATCTGCTCGACTCCGTGAACGCAGCCGACGCCGCCCGGCACGAGCGCTCTGCACCGCTGCACGTTCCGTCATCTTATCCGAGCCGCAGGCTGCTGCGCAATTGCGATGCCCAATGCGGACGCATAGAATGCCATGACAACCCGTGACAGAACGAGACAGGCAACCCGCGGGATGCTGTTTTCGGCAGCGCCAGCCGCTGCTGGAAAGCTGTCTCAAGGCGACGAAACGCCCCAGACTTCTGTCCGGACGGTCTTCCGAACGGGGCGATGTCGGCCGGCATTTGGATCCAAGCCTGGTATGGCCAACCGCGACTACTACGAGCTGCTCGGCGTCGCGCGCACCGCGAACGAGACGGAGATCAAACAGGCGTTCAGGCGTCTGGCAAAGCAGTATCATCCCGACCGGAACAAGGACAATCCCCAGGCCGAGGCTCGATTCAAGGAGATCCAGGCGGCCTACGCCGTTCTTTCGGACAAGGAGAAGCGGACGCGCTACGACCAGTTCGGCCATGCCGGCGTCGATCCCGGCGCCCAGCCCGGCGGACAGGCTTGGCGATGGTCCACAGCGCAGGGCCAGTCGTTTGACTTCAAGGACATCGCGGACCTTTTCAACGTCGAGTCCTTCGGCGGCGCAGGCTCGCCCGGCGGCGCCTCGGTCTTCGACCAGGTGTTCAGCCGACGCGCATCGGGCCGGGGCCGACGAGCGCGTGCCCGAACCGGCGAAGACTTCGAGCAACCGATCTCGCTGACGTTCGAACAGGCCGTGCGCGGAACCACGCTCGACCTCGAACTGCACGGCCCCGCGCGACGAGAACGGATCGCCGTCCGCATCCCGCCCGGCGTTCACGAGGGCCAGCGCATTCGCGTCCGCGGCAAAGGACAACCCGGCGATCGCGGCAGTTCCGCCGGCGATCTCTACGTGGTCTGCAGCATCCAGCCGCATTCGTATTTCCATCGCCGAGACGAAGACGTCTACCTCGACGTGCCCATCACGATTGCGGAGGCGTCGCTCGGGGCCAAGGTTGACGTGCCGACGCTCGACGGCACGCGCACGGTGACGATTCCGCCGAGCACCGCCAGCGGAACGAAGCTCCGCCTCGCCGGTCTCGGCGTGCCCAAGCTCAGAGGCGGCGGCCGCGGCGATC
>CAZERK010000532.1:0-2785 GCA_964514515.1 uncultured Planctomycetaceae bacterium | reverse complement strand
ACTGTAAGCCCTCGGGGCCGCCGTCGTGTACGCGAACGACGACAACCGTCGCGCCGATCTCGCAATCGGCCAGAGGGTTTCCCGGCTCCGGGGCCAGACGGCCGTCCAACGTGGGTATCGGCTCTCCGTGCGGATCGAATTCGGGATGCCCGAGGAGGCGGTCGATGCAATCCTCGAACTTCTCCGAGATTTGGTGCTCCAGCCGCTCCGCCTCGTCGTGCACCTCGTCCCAACGGTAACCGAGCACGTTGTGCAAGAAGAGCTCCAACAAGCGATGGTGCCGGATCACGGCCAACGCAGCCGACCGGCCCGTGCTCGACAGGGTGACGCCTCGATACGGCGCGTGGTGTATCAGCCCCTGCTCCGCCAACTGCTTGACGGCCTTGGTCACGGCGGCCGGCGAGACGCCCACGGCGTCGGCCAATCGGGTCGTCGAGACGGCGCGCTCCCTCGTCTGAAGTTTGAAGACCGCCTTGAGGTAGTCCTCGGCGGACTGCGAGAATCGATAATGCGGCGGTGGCGCCATGCTTTGCCTCACAGGATCAATTTAACCTCTCTCAAAATATAGATACGCCCTACTTAAACGTCAAGCCGTCGCGTCCCCGGCGGGGCTACTTGGCAGAACAATCGCATTCTCGCATTTGGAGCTGTCTCGATGGATCGGGATTGGGGGCTGTCATGACGATGGGCACGATCGCCGCTTCCTGACGGTCGCGGCTCCGATTGCCAGAATGCGGTCGCCAGGCCCATCCTGCGCGGATGCTGTCCAACGGCGCGCAGTCGTGCTATAAAGCGGTCATGAGCCCCCCGGAATTGTATCGCCATCTGCGTCTGGACTGCGGCATGGAACTGGCCGCGCTGCCCATCGACGGCCGGCGCACGGCCGCCTAGGAGAGGCGCATCCTGGCGGGCCTGGCCGAGGAGCCGGAGGACAAGCTCGGCCTTGCGGGGCTCGTGGAGGAGACGATCAGCAAGGGCACCGAGCAACGATCCGCCCGTGAGCTCTCCGATGCCTTCGACATGCTCGGCGCCAGTTGCTCCTCCGGCGTCGGCCGCGAGTCGTTCGTGTTCCGTTGCAGTTGCCTGCCCGAATACGTGGAGCGGACGCTGTCGTTGCATGCGGAGATGCTGCGCACGCCGACGTTCCCCGACGAGTTTCTGGACGTGGCCATCGACTTGAGCCGTCAGGAACTGACCGCGTTGGAAGACGAGCCCGGCGACTTGGCCAGAAAACTGCTGGGGCCGCACGCATTCGGTCCGCTGCTCGGGCGGCACGAACTGGGATCGCGCGAGACGTTGGACCGGATTCGCCGCGAGGACGTCGTCGCCTTCTGGCGGCAGAGCTTCGTCCCGAGACGGATGCAGATGACCGTCGCCGGCGCGGTGGACGTGGACAGGGTCGCCTCGTTTGTCGACCGGTTGTTCATGGGAAGCGGCGGCTTTGCGAATCAGGAGGCGACCGGCGGCAACCATGAGGGGCGATTCCAGGCGGAGTTCTCGCCGGGCGTCCGGCACGTCTCCAAGGACTTGGAGCAGGAGCAGATCCTGATGTGCTGGCCGGGCGTGCCGGTGCCGGACCCGGACCATCCGGTCGAGCGCGTCGTGCTGGCGGTGCTCAGCGGCGGGATGAGTTCGCGGCTGTTTACCGAAGTCCGCGAGAAGCGGGGCTTGGTCTACGGCGTCGGCGCGTGGCACGAGCACCCGCGCGGCGCGGGCCGCATCTTCATGGAGGCGTCCTCGAAGACCGAACGGTGCGACCAGGCCGTCCAAGTCATGCTGCGAGAGGTTCAGCGGTTGGGCGACGACGTTGCGGAGGACGAGTTGGCGCGAGCCAAGGTCGGCCTGCTCGCCCGGGCCAAGACCCACGGCGACATGACGCGTGCCCGGGCAGGCGACCTGAGTCGGGACCTGTTCTTCTACGGCAAGCCGGTTCCGCTGGCAGAAAAGCATCGGCAGATCGAAGCCGTGACGGCGGCGGACGTCCGACGGTACGTCAGCGAGCATCGTCCGCGGGATCTCTGCATCCTGACGCTGGGGCCGCGCGCATTGGACGATCAAGCGTTCGAGCGCGCTCCGTGACGAGCGGCGTCGGATGCGCGTGCGGCGACGATCTCCTGCTGGCAGGGCTGGGATCGCCGTGCGCAATTCGGTGGCGCGCAGGTGATGGCCGATCCGCCGCGGCGGATCGGCGGTAGAATGCGCCGGCTACGGCGCTCGGCAACGGCCGAGTGGGCGCTCGGCCGTTGCTACCGTCTGCGCCGTTAGATCGCGCACGGTGATTCAGATCGTAGCGGCAAGGCGATTGAGCAGGACGGGATCGCACCGGGTACGACGCTTCCGTAAGTCGGATCGAGTCGTCGGAACAGTGTGCGACAGGAGCGGATTCTAACCGTGGCTGACAACAACAGCTTCTTCGACGCGACTCTGCCCAACGGCCTTCGCGTGGTCGTTGAACCGATGCCCCACGTTCAAAGCGCCGCGGGCGGCTTCTTGGTGCAGACGGGCGCCCGGGACGAACCGCCGCAGCTCGCGGGCGTCTCGCATTTTCTGGAGCACATGTGCTTCAAGGGCACGGCCAAGCGGACCTGTCGTCAGATCACGATCGACTTCGACAATATGGGCAACTCCTACAACGCCTTTACGTCCAAGGAGCGGACCTCGTTCTTCGGCTGGGTCCGCGTCGAGGACCTAGAAAGCCAGGTCGAGTTGCTGGCGGACATGATGCGATCATCGCTGCCCGCCGACGAGTTCGAGACGGAGAAGAAGGTCATCCTGGAAGAGATCG
>CAZERK010000531.1:0-2787 GCA_964514515.1 uncultured Planctomycetaceae bacterium | reverse complement strand
CTGGTTGATCTGCCGGATGCCCAATATCCCCGGGACATCTACGTTATCTGCTCACATTACAAGTGTTGCGGCACCCTCGGCGGACCCGAGGATGCAAAACGGCAGCGTCACTCCGACGCCAACGTCAATTGGCTGCGCGACGCCCGGACGCCCGACGGCTATATCACGCTTCCCCTTGAGACCCCGATGCTCATCACCGGCGATCTCAACATGGTCGGCAGCCCGGAACCGCTGTTTACGCTGATCACGGGAGACATCTTTGATGAGGCGACCTTCGGCCCGGACGCGCCGCCGGACTGGAATGGCGGTCCGCTTCGCGTACTCGTGCCCCTGCACAACGCGGGCCCCGCGGCCTATACGTGGAGAAGCGACAGCAGTGACTTCATGCCGGGCCGCCTGGACTTCACGCTGTTCACCGGAAGCGTCCTCACGCCCGGGCGAACGTTCCTCCTGAATACGCTGGACATGTCCGCGGAGTCGCTGGCTGCGGCCGGACTGCTGTCAACCGACACGTCGCTCGCCTCGGACCACCTGCCCTTGGTGCTGGACCTGCGGCAAACGCAAGCGGCCGACGTTGACCGCGACGGCGACTTGGACGGCACGGACGTCGCCTCCTTCGTTCAGATCCTGCTCGAGACGGACGACGACGCGTGCATGGGCAGCGCCTGCGATCTGGATCGCAGCGGCCACGTGGACGGAAGGGACATCGAGCTGTTTGTCTCGTCGTTTCTGTCCCCTTGATTTCCGATTCGCGGAAGAGCGGCCGGGATCTCCAGCCGTTCGTCGAATCCCCATCGGCTGAGCCTGTGGCACGCGCGGCGCCGAGGCGCTTCGGGCTCGCCATCGCGAGACGTTCTGCCAGCCCGTGGCAAGAGCGGACGGGTTCCGAGCCGAGGGCTTCTGGCGCTGCCGACAACGGCTTCCCGCAAGGTGTCCGTCCGTTCTCGTTGCGGGCGGCTACGGCCGCACGGCGATCTTCCCGAAGAAGTCGTTCGACTCCATCTGTCGATGGGCGTCGGCGAGCTGCGCGAGCGGCCAGACGCGATCGATGATCGGCTTGACCAGCCCGCGATGCGCCAACGCCCAGGCGCCGGCCAGCTCGTTCTCGTCGGCATAGAACTCGACCAGCCCGAGGATGCGGGCTTCCTTGAACATGATCTTGGCCACGTCGATCGGACAGGTCAGCCCGCCGACCATGCCGAGCACAACCCAGCGGCTGCGATAGCCGAGCGCGTCGAGCGTCTTGGCGGCGCTGTCGCCCCAGACGGGATCGAACACGACGTCGACGCCGCGCCCCTGCGTGACGTCTCTGACCGTCGTGCGGAAGTCCTGCGTCTTGTAGTTCACGGGATGGTCGGCGTGCAGCCGCCGCCGTGCCTTCTCGCATTTCTCGTCGCTGCCGAGCGTCGTGATGACGGTCGCTCCTGCCGCCTTGGCCACCTGGATGGCGGCCACGCCCGCGCCGCTGCCGCCGGCGTGGACGAGGACGACCTCGCCGGGCTTGACGGCCGCCTTGAGCACGAGGCCGCAATACGCCGTGACGTACACGCAACCGAAGGCCGCCGTCTCCTCGAACGAATAGCCCGCGGGCTTGGGCGCCAAGCAGTGCGCCGGCACAACGACGCGCTCGGCGAAGCCCCCGGGCCGGGCGATGCCGAGGATGTCGAGCTTGCCGCGGGCCTTGGGGCCGGCCACCCGGGCGTTGACGGCGACGGGCCGGCCGATGCGCGCGGCGTCCACGCCGGGTCCGACGGACTCGATCTCGCCGGCGAAGTCGAACCCGCCCGTGTGCGGCATCGAGAAGCCGGGCATCGAGGCCGCCCCGCTACGCAGGAACACGTCAAGCCGATTGAGCGCCGCCGCCTTGACACGGACGACGACTTCGTCCGCGGCGGGCGTCGGATCGGGCACGTCTTCGTATTGCAGAACATCAGCAGGACCCGTGCGGTGAAATCGAACGGCCTTCATGGCTGCACCTCCTGATCGTCGTCGGCGCGTTGTGCGCCTTTGAGTAGCGTCGGCCCCCCGTGGCCGACGCCTATTGCCGATGGCGTTCGGCGTCGCCATCCGTCGGCCGTCCCGGCACGCCGGCAACGCTGCGGTCGGACGCAGGCCGGCCTGGTGACATCTTGGGATCCCGTCACCAGCGGAGCAATTATAAGCATGCTACGAGGACAAGAGGGATCAGAGCCGCGACCGTCAGGGAGCGGTATCCGTGTCTCGCGGCGTGACCGCTCCCTCATCCCGACTTGTCGGGACGGCTCTGTACAGGCGCTCCGCGTTCGGGTGAGCGAAGCGAGAATCCAGTTGCCACGGCGCGAAGAACGTGGAAGGGATTCCGCGGAGGATTGGGACCGAGATGGGAATCTCGGTCCAGCGGAATCTCGATCCAGCAGCGCCATCTTCGCGGTATGCGGCGTAGTCGGCGTAGTCCGTTTGGCGGGCACCCGCCGGCCAAGGCCGGCGGCTCTCGAAGCGCGGCGAATTGGAACTGGCATCAGCGTCGTCCCTACGAGTTGGGACGATGGAACGTGAGCGGTCACGAGGCGAGGTTGTCGAGGAACGCGCGGTTGGAGGGCCATTTCGACAGGTCGGCGAGCAGCAGCTCCATCTGGCCGACCGGCGGCATGTTGATCAGGCGGCGGCGGATTCGGGCGATCTTCTCGCAGTCCTCCGGGCCGTAAAGCAACTCCTCCTTGCGCGTGCCGGAGGCCGCGATGTTCATGGCGGGCCAGATGCGGCGGTCGGACAGCTCGCGCGAGAGGACCCGCTCCATGTTCCCGGTGC
>CAZERK010000530.1:0-2790 GCA_964514515.1 uncultured Planctomycetaceae bacterium | reverse complement strand
CAGGCGGGCCACGGGGGGCCGCAGGCTCGGCGAGCCGCGCTACCGCAAGGCCGCGACGGGCGCGGCGGACTTCGTTCTGCGGAACATGATGCAGGTCGGACGGCTTCACCGCGTCTATCGCAACGGGCAGCTCCGCACGCCGGGCTACCTAGACGACCACGCTTTCATGATTGAGGCTCTGCTGGCGCTCCACGAGACGACGTTCGAAACACGATGGTTGACGGCGGCCGTCGACTTGAACGACTGCGCCCTGCGGCTGTTCCGAGACGCACAAGCCGGCGGGTTCTTCTACACGGCAACGGGTGCGGAACGGCTCATCGTACGGCCGAAGAGCGCGACCGACGGCGCCCTCCCTTCTGGCAATTCCGTACAGGCGACGAACCTGTTGCGACTTGGCATTCTCCTGGACCGGCCCGACCTCACCGAAGAAGCCGCTCGCACGCTGGGGGCCTTCAGTCCGCAGCTCGCCGAGTCCCCGTACGCGTCATCGCGGATGCTGGCCGCGCTGGACTTCCATCATGGCGGTCGCCAAAAAATCGCGTTCGCTGCGGAGCGGCAGGACGATCGCTTCGACGCGCTCGTCGGCGCCGCCTGGCGGGCCTATCTACCCAACGCCGTCTTCGCGGCGGTGGTCGACGACGAGAGACCGGCGTCCGCAAGGGTAGAGGACGAACGCCCCCTGCAGGGACGCCCCGCCGCCTACGTCTGCGAAGGCTGCACCTGTCTGCGACCGACCGACGATCCCGAAGTCCTCTTCCACATGTTGGCCGGATAGAATGTCGCACGCGGCCCGCTCGCGACGGCGGTCCGGATGGCTGCGTCGTTCGGCGTGCTTACGATTGTCGGAGGGCCGGATCGGGGTGAACGGCAGTCCGGCCCGGCGCGGCGTCTTCGGCCCGGCGACGGCCCCCGCGTGACTGGCCCCGGGAGTGCCGCTTGTTGGGCGGAATGACCGGGAGGTTCTGCGGGTCGAGTTCCCAGTAGGCGACCTGGCGGCCTCGGCCGCGCTGTTTGGCGGCGAAGAGCGCGACATCCGCCTGCCTCAACAGCGTGTCGGGTTCAAGTCCTTCATACCGACCATCGCATGATGCCAAGCCGAACGACAGGCTGAAATGCTTCGGCAGTCGTTCGGCATCGAAGGCGATGGCGGCGAACGTCCGACGGAGCCGCTCCGAAAGGGCTAGGCCTCGCTCCTTCGAGCTGTTCAGCAACACGGCAATGAACTCGTCCCCGCCGATGCGACCGACGAGACATTCGAATGACGCGAACCGGCCAAGCAGACGAGAGAGCGTGACGATGAGCTCGTTGCCGAGCTCCTCTCCCCATTGCTCCTCGACCACCGCCAGCTTGTCGATGTCGCCGAGCAACAGAATCGATTCGGCTTGCTGGCGCCGAGCGGAAGCAATTCCCTCCGCAATGTGGGCGAGCGATTGTCGCCGATTGGCCAATCCTGTCGCCGGATCCAGCGTAGCCAGCCTTCGATAGGCGTCGCGCCGACTGTGCTCGCGAAGCACAACGCGAACGCGGGTCAGAAGGTCCTGTCGCGTGAACGTCTTGCGCAGGAAGTCGTTCGCCCCCACAGCCAGCCCCTTGGCGACAACCTCATCCGATAGCTCGACCGCCGTGACGAGCACAATCGGGATCTCGGCCGTTGAGTAGCACGACCGGAGCTGGCGACAGGTCGCATACCCGTCGATGCCCGGCACCTCGAGGTTCAGCAGAATCGCGTCCGGCTTGTACTTCTCTGCGATGCCCAGACCCGTGAAACCCGAATCGGCGTACACCGTGCGGTAGCCGGTCATCTGGAGCAACCTGCTCATCAAGTTGACCATGTCCGGGTCATCGTCAATCAGGAGGATGAGGGGCCGTTCTTCTCGCTCCGCCGTTGTGAATCGACGAGACATGCTCGCTCCCTCGTTGCTTCTGAGCTGCTTCTAACCTGACGAGACCTCTCTAAACGCAGCCGGCCCTTCTTGACCCAGGCCTGCGACGTCGCTTCCGCCAAGACCCGAGCTTGAACACCCCGCACAACCTCCGACGCCCTTACCGAGCCTTCGGCCGCCGGTCCGACCGTGCCGCCGCGCCGCGCAATTGTGCGGATCGCTTGGCTCATATCGGGTGATTTCACCAGACGGTGTTCTTCAAACCCCTCGCCAGCCTGTCCGCCTCATCGGCGATCCCCGCGACGCACACGCCGCTCAGCGTCGCGCTGCCCGCGCGGCACAAGGGTGTTGTGTCGATGACGAGGCGAGCCCTATAATGCCGTGATGGAGAAGGATTTGGAACGAATCCTGATTTCGAGGGATCGAATCCAGCAACGCGTCGCGCAGCTCGCCCATGAGATCAGCCGCACCTATGGGAGCGATACGCAAGGCCTCATCATCGTCCCCATCCTCGCGGGCTCGATCATCTTCCTGGCAGACTTGATTCGGTTCCTGCCGTTCAAGATGAAGATCGGGCTCATGACGGTGAGCCGTTATCGCGGCGCAACGACGACCGGCGCCGCCGCCCGGCTGGTTCACGACTTGACGCTGGACATCGAGAACCGCCACGTTCTCGTCGTGGACGATATCCTCGATACCGGCAACACGCTGAGGATGGTCATGGCGGATTTGGGGCGCCGCCGCCCCGCGAGCCTCCGCATGTGCGTGCTGTTGCGGAAGACGGCCAAGGCCCCGAAAGACCTCGCGGCCGATTTCGTTGGTTTCGACATCGAGGACGTGTTCGTCGTCGGGTACGGCCTGGACTACAACGACCATTACCGAAACTGGCCCGACATCGGTGTGCTCC
>CAZERK010000529.1:0-2792 GCA_964514515.1 uncultured Planctomycetaceae bacterium | reverse complement strand
GGCACTGTCACCAGTGTCCTTTCGGCAGCCAAGAAACTTAGTCATCCCTAGCCCAACTTCGCCAGCATGGGCGAAGAGGGCGAGGATCTTGTCATATTTGATCCTCGCATGAAGGTGGGGTTTCTCGATGCAACTCGTTGCCACGGGGATTTGGGGGTGGCCGCGTGGCTCCGCCGAGGCGTTGTAGTGAAGACCTTGCCCTTCGAAGCACCCACCGGCAGGGATAAAATACGGGCATGTTTATTCGCCCGTGTTATCGCACGAAGAACGGCAAGCGGCACGCCTACTGGGCGTTGATGGAGTCGTATCGCACCGAGCGAGGCCCGCGACAGCGGGTCGTCACCTATCTGGGACAACTCGACGAGTCCCAGCGCGAGGGCGTCAAGCAGGCGGCCGAAGGCGGGCAAGGCTTCCATCAGAAGCGACTGTTCGACGAGGTGCGGCCCCAATGGGTTGAGGTCGATGTCAAACGCGTCCGTGTCGAGAACCGCCGTGACTTCGGCGGCCCTTGGCTGGGGCTGGAACTGGTCGAGCAGTTGGGCCTGAAGGAGTTCCTCGACCGCACGATCCCCGCAGGTCGTGAGGAGATTCCCTGGTCGCTGATGGCCTTGGTGTTGGTCCTCTGTCGACTCTGCGATCCGTCGAGCGAACTGCACATCGCCGAACACTTCTACGCCCAGAGCGCCTTGTCCGATCTGTTGGGCATTTCACCGGAGAAAATCAACGAGCAGCGTCTCTACCGTGCTATGGACGCGCTGTTACCGCACAAGGAAGCGTTGGAAGTCTTCTTGAAGAATCGCCTCGGCGAACTCTTCGGCCTGGAGTACGACTTGTTGCTCTACGACGTGACCAGCACGTACTTCGAGGGCCAGGCCGAGGCCAATCCGCTGGCGAATCGCGGCTACTCCCGCGACCATCGCCCAGACTGCAAGCAGGTCTGCATCGGGCTGGTGGTCTCGAAGTGCGGGATGCCGCTGGGCTACGAGGTCTTCGCGGGGAATCGCGTGGATGTGACGACGCTTCAGGAGATCGTCCAGACGATGGAGCGACGTTATGGTCGGGCCGATCGCATCTGGGTCGGCGATCGCGGCATGGTCTCAGCCGACAATATCGCCTTTCTCAAGCAGAGCGGACGACGCTACATCGTGGGCACGCCCAAGGCCATGCTCAAGCAGTTCCAACGGGAATTGCTCGCCGAAGACTGGCGTACGATCCGCGACGGGCTGGAAGTGAAACTCTGCCCTTCGCCCGACGGCGACGAAACCTTCGTGCTGTGCCGCAGCCGTGACCGCCGCGAGAAAGAGAAGGCCATGCACGGCCGCTTCGAGCAGCGGATCGAAGAAGGATTGCGACGCATCGAGGCGAGTTGTGAAAAGCAACGTCTGGAGCCGGTCATCGTGGCCCAGCGCCTGGGGCGATTGCTTGGCCAGAACAGCCGGGCGGCCGGACTGTTTCACACCGAGATCCGCGCGGCGGCCGATGGCCGAACCACGCTCTATTGGAAGAAGATCGACGCCTGGCGCGACTGGGCCGCCTTGAGCGAAGGATGTTATCTGCTGCGTAGCAACGTCACCGATTGGAGTGACGAGGATCTGTGGAAGGCCTACATCCAACTGACCGAAGCCGAGGCCGCCTTCCGCATTCACAAAAGCGACCTCATGCTGCGTCCGATCTGGCATCAGAAAGAGGAGCGGGTGTTGGCCCATATCCTCGTCTGCTTCCTGGCGTACGTGCTCTGGAAGACGCTCTCACAACGCTGCCAGCGTGCCGGTCTGGGGCACGAGCCCCGACGCGTCTTCGAGGAGTTGAGCAAGATCCAACTGGTCGATGTCGTTCTCCCCACGCGTCAGGGCACGGACATTCGCCGCCGCTGCGTCACCCAGCCCACCGACCATCAGGCCATCCTGCTGACACACCTGAAACTCAATCTTCCCTCACTCCCTCTAACAGATGGCGTGTAGTGAAGACTTTCGGGGTCCGCTCCTTGCTGCGCAAGCACTTACGTCAGCACCTGGCGAAGTTGGGTTAAGCCTCTCGCCTGTCACCGGGTTCAGCACGGGACGATGCCCTTCAGCCGTATCTTCAAGCCTTTCTAACAGAAAACGGGCAATGTCTTCCTGTGTTCGTGCACAAATGTCCGAATGGTCCAACAAAGTATTCAAGAGTTCGTACCGGACTGCGTACTCCCGATACCGCGATCCCCGAGATACCTGGACATCTGAACTGTTGATCTTTGACACCGCTGAGTAAGCCATCCCTCCAGCGACACCTGCGAGAGCAATCGTCGGAAGGAACCTTCTCACGGTATACCACTTGATTCCTTTCGGCCGGATCAGGCCTCGTGCGTAATCCAGCATCGACAGAATATTCCCACAGCCGACGACCAGAACGAAACAGATGGCCGCCAGGCAACGGGCTCCGTATTGAGTGAAGTAGTGCTCCTGATGGGATCGGAACGGCTTCCACGAAAACTCGCTGTCCTTCGTCATGGCGGAGGCATTGAGGGTTCCCGTGAACTTCGTCAGAACGCAGTTGTGCCACATCAAGGAGCAGATTCCTGAGTGCCCGACCCGGCATTGGGTCGTCTGCCCATTGAACCGCAACTCTGCCTCGTCGCTGTCTCCTGCCTCGTAGGCCTCGCTGTCTCGTGCCTCGTAAACCTCCATTGAGAATCGTTCACAGAACTCCTCGGGGAGCACGTCGCTTGAGGCCCGCTCGTTGCCGATCACAAAAATCTCGAATGTTGGATTTCCACCGGCGACGGCCGTGAGCTGCATAGGATACACGGCCTG
>CAZERK010000528.1:0-2815 GCA_964514515.1 uncultured Planctomycetaceae bacterium | reverse complement strand
TCGTCGGCGAGACGACGGAGATCGGCGACTACGTGAAACTCTACCAGGGCGTGACGCTCGGCGCCCTCAGCTTCCTCAAGGACGAGCGCGGGCGCATGGTCCGCGGCTACAAGCGGCACCCCACCGTCTGCGACAACGTGACCATCTACGCCAACGCCATCATCCTCGGCGGCGAGACCATCCTCGGCGAGGGCTGCACCATCGGCGGCTCGACGGTCCAGACGTCCAGCGTCCCGGCAGGTTGCACGGTGACGACGACGGCCCCGGAGTTGTCGGGCCGCCCCCCCAAGCAGGGCGGCCTCGCCGTCGGGGTCGTGGACTACAGCATTTGATGCTGCCTCGGAGGCGCGTCGATGTGCCGATTCATCTGGACCAGACGCCGATTCGTGGCGGGCCTCTGTCTCCTGTCGATCTCTGCCGCCGGCTGCATGACCGACGAGGAATGGCGGCGGTTCTGGCGGCGCGATCGTGACAAGGGCTCGCAGCCGCAGCCGATGCCCGAGGCGGCGACCCGAACCGTGGCGCTACGAGACGCGATCGGTCCGCTCGTCACGGTTGACGGCCTTCGCCTGACGCAGGTCCGCGGCTACGGGCTCGTCGTGGATTTGGTGGATACCGGCGGTGCCGACGGGCCGGAGATCGTCAAGAACTACCTGATCAAGGAGATGCGACGCCGACAGCAGCCTAGCGACGCCGGCACGCCATCCAAGGAAGTCCTTGAAAGCAAAGATACGGCGATGGTCGAGGCGACCGGGCTGATGCCGGCCGGCGCCAAGGAAGGCGACCGCTTCGACGTCGTCATCCGCGCCCTTGGCACGCAAACGAAGTCGCTCGTCGGCGGCAAACTCTTCCTTTGCGATCTCAAGCTGTACGCGGATTCGCCCAGCGGCGTTATCGAGGGCAAGGCCCTGGCGGCCGCCTCCGGGCCGGTCTTCGTCAGCCCTTTCAACCGCGACGGCGATCCGGCGACGAACGTGGACTTGCGGACGGGCTTCGTATTGGGCGGCGGAATCGTCAAGGACGAGCGGCGCGTCCGGCTGGTCCTGAACGACCCCAGCTACAGCGTGGCCCAACGGATCGTCGCCCGGCTGAACGGCCGCTACGCGGCGGACGAGCCGGTGGCGGTCGGCCAGAGCCCCAGCTACATCGATCTCAAGGTGCCTAACAAGTACGGCAGCCGCAAACGCCTCTTCCTCGAACACGTCATCCATACGACGCTCAACTCGAACGAGAGCTTCCTGAAGCAAAGGGCCCGAGACCTGGCCGATGAGATCACCCAACCGCAGGCGGAGTGCGAGTCGATCGGCCTGGCCTGGGAGGCAATCGGACCCTTGGGCCTGCCGACCATTCGCGATCTCTACGTCCATCCCGATCCGAAGGTGAGCTACTACGCGGGGCGAAGCGGCCTGCGCCTAAGCGACCGCGGCGGCATGGAGGTCGTGGCCCGACACGCCAAGGACCCCGACAGCCCCTTCCACAACGAGGCGATCGACGAGCTCGGCTACGCCGTCGATCTGTACGGCGCCGGCGAATGCCTGCGCAAGCTGTTGGACGAGGACGAATCCGGCGTGCGGATTCGAGCCTACAAGGCCCTGCGGCACCGCGTCCACCCGGCGATCCAATCGCAAGTCTTGTACGACGACAACCTCATCCTCGACGTGGTGGACTCGCAGGGGCCGCACCTGATCTACGTCCAACGGTCCCTGGCGCCGCGGATCGCGGTCTTCGGCAAGCAGATGCGCTGTCAGCCGCCGGCGATCTATCCCGGCGAGCGGCGCGACGGCCGCCGGATTCAATCGCAAATCACGGCCAAGGAAGGCGACGACGCCCTGACGATCATGTTCTTCAACAAACGGGGCGGCCGATGGTCCCCGCCGATGAGCCTGCCGCCAAGCGGCGCGGACCTCATCAAGTTCCTGGGCGGCACGCCGGTGCCGACGGAGAACGGCCGCGTCGAAGGTCTGGGCGCTGCGTACTCCGAGATCGTCGACATCCTGTCCTGGTTCTGCGAGAGCAAGACGATCCCCGCGAAGTTCATCGTAGAAGACCTGACCGGCACGGAATCCTACGACGAAGCCGGCCGCCGCGAACGCCGCGAGTCGGAACTCTGACGCGACCGCCGCCGACCGGGCATCCGCCGCGATCATCCTTGAAAGACGGAGCCCTGAGAACCCCCCGCCCGGAGGGCGGGCGAAGCATCCCTCCTCAAATCTGCTCACGGAAGATCAAACCGCGAACCGTGGAAAGGGGATTGCGAATCGGAGATTGCGAGTTTATGATTTGTGTTTAATGCTTCAGGTCGGAGGTGGTGTGATGGATTCGAGTAAGCGGACTTCCTTTTCGACTCGCGGAGACGGAGTTGCAGTTCACCTTGAAATAACACGGTTCCCATGAAGACACATTTCCATGCGATGAGGAGGAGACCAATGAAGCAAGAGTTGCTAGTGGCGTGTGGACTAATAGTCGCATCCCTCATTGGGACAACCTGCCAAATGGTCCGGGGCGATATATGGTACTACGAAGACGATTTTGAGACAGACAAAGCGATGTACGAAAGCTGGCATCACTCCGAATTCGTTGATGAGGTTCCGATGATCCATTTTGTGGGGGTGCTGCACTACGAGGTCGGCGTTGCCGGGCGTGGGCTGGGCTTCTACGAAGGATACATGCCAGACACGTGTGCACTCCTGGGATACGAGGCACTTCCTTCCGAAAGCGTGTGCTCGGCTGGCTTCGTCATGTTCGATCTTGCTGGGTGGGGCACGATGTTCGTAGTGGAATGGAGCGAAGGAGTCAACTGGACGACTTTGGGAAG
>CAZERK010000527.1:0-2819 GCA_964514515.1 uncultured Planctomycetaceae bacterium | reverse complement strand
CGCCCCCAGCAACGCCGAGGGCATGGCGGCGGCCGACGTGAACGGCGACGGACGGTGCGATGCCCTCGCATTCTCCGAGAACGGCAACTGGATCGGCCACAATCAGGGAGGAACGCCGGTCACGCTGGCCGGCGTCAACGCAGCCTCGTACGGGCTGAACGACGCCGGAGACTTCGGAAACGGGGACTTCTGCAGCAGCGGCGACGTCAACAACGACGGCTTTCTGGACTTCTTCTACCATTACAACACCGGCAAGCTCTTCCTGTCCAACGGCGACGGCACGTATCAGCACGACAACGCCGGCATCTCGGTCGCGACCGGCTCAAGCGACAAGATGGGCTCGGCCTGGGCCGACTACGACAACGACGGCGACCTCGACGTGTTCGGTTGCCGGCGACAGATCGGCTACACGGGCTACCTCTGGAAGATCCGGCTGGTCGAGAATGGAAGCGTCTCGTTCGTCAACGTGACGGCGGCGGCGGGCCTTCTCGATACGTCCGGCCAGCGCGGGTGCTGCTGGGGCGACTACGACAACGACGGCGACCTCGACCTGTACGTCGTGACGCGTTCCGGCCTGCCGAACGTGCTCTATCAGAACCAGGGACCGCCCAACTGGAATTTCGCGGCGGTCAACGTCGGGGCGGCCGCGCCGGGCGACGGGCACGACGCTGTGTTCGTCGATTACGACAACGACGGCGATCTCGACCTGGCCGTCACGCAACAGGGCGCCGGCAATACCCTTTTGCGCAACAACACCAACAGCAGCAACTACCTCGAAGTACGCGTCGTCGGCGGAGGCGCCTGCGGAACAAACGCCGCGGCCGTCGGCGTCCGCGTCGAGCTCTGGAACGCGCTCGGAACGGTCTTCCTGGCCCGGCGCGAGATCGGCGTGGCCCGCGGCTACGGCGGCATCGAGCCGATGTGGGCGCACTTCGGCGGCCTGACCAACAACGTCCCCTACTTGGTGAAGGTCCGGTTCGTCGGCGGCTGGTCCTCGACCACCGTCGTACCGGCCTCGACGTCTACGACCATCGGCTCGACGATCATCCGGCAGATGCTGACGGTCAGCGAGCCGCAGAGCCAGGCGGTCTACAGCGATGTCTCTTCGGAAACGCACTTCAACGTTCAATCGGCGAGGGATTGGGGATCGGGCTTGCATTGGGGCGATCTGGACGGCGACGGCGATCCCGACGCCATCATCACCGGCGACTTCTGTGCGCGGCTGATGATCAACAACGCCGGCGCCGGCTTCACCGCAAGCACGTTCGGCGGCGGGTACGTCTATCGCCAGGGCGCCCTCTTCGACGTCGACAATGACGGCGACCTGGACTTCTGGGGCATCCCGAGCTACCAGAACGAGCGCCTATACCTCAACAACGGCTCGGCGGTGTTTAGCGACGCCGGGGCGTCCGGCTTCAGCGATCCCTACAACAACGAAGGCCTTGCCGCGGCGGACACGGATGCGGACGGCCTCTGCGACGTTGTCATGTTCTCCGAAAACGGAAACTGGATTGGCAGCAACGCCGGCACGACGCCTCCGGCCTTCGCCGGATCGAAGGCGTCGTCCAACGGCCTGAACGATTCCGGCGACGCCGGCAACGGCGACTACTGCTCCAGCGGCGACGTGAACAACGACGGGTACCCGGACTTCTTCTACCATTACAGTGGCGGCAAGCTGTTCCTCTCGAAGGGCGACGGCACGTACGTCCACAGCAACTACGGCATCTCCATCATGACCGGGGTCAGCGACAGCTTCGGATCAGCCTGGGGCGACTACGACAACGACGGCGATCTCGACCTGTTCGTGCCGCGATACGACGCGGGCCAGCCGGGCTACTTGTGGCGAAACGACGTGAACTGGGCGGCGACGCCCCCGACGGGCACGTTCACCAACGTGACGGCGGCAGCCGGGATCACCGATACGTCCGGCCAGCGGAGCTGCTGTTGGGGCGATTACGACAACGACGGCGACCTCGACCTCTACATCGTCACGCATTCCGGCGCTTCCAACGTCCTGTACCGCAACCAGGGCAACGGCACGTTCGTCGCGGCCTGCGCGAACACGGAAGCCCCCGGCAACGGGCACGACGCCGTGTTCGTCGACTACGACAACGACGGCGACCTCGATCTGGCCATCACGCAGGAGGACGCCGAGAACACGCTCCTGCGCAACAACACCGACAGCAACGCCTATCTGAAGGTCCGCGTCATCGGCCGCGGCGCCGGTGCGACGAACCAGGCAGGCATCGGCCTGCGCGTCGAGCTATGGAATGCCGCGGGGACGGCCCTGCTGGCCCGGCGCGACCTGGGCACGGCGAGAGGTTACGGCGGCAGCGAGCCGATCTGGGCGCATTTCGGAGGCGTTGCCCATGCCGGTGCCTACACGGTCAAGGTGTACTTCCCCAGCCGCGGCATGGACGATCCGCATGCGACGACCGTCACGCCCGGGGCTGCCTCGACGACCATCGGCGGCGCCGTCATCCCGCAGATGCTGACCATCGAGGAACCGCTCCAGACCCGCATCATCTTCTGGCGCGAGGTGCCCAACCGCGCCCCGTAAGATCATCCCGCAAAGTCGAGACTGGCCCCCGGCGATCGCGGCTCGATCCAGGCGTGACCCCAACCGCCGCAGAAAGCGAGAGGTCGAGGGCGCCTGTCCTGGTCTTGCCAGACGCGCCAAGGGGGGCTGCACGGCCTGCGCCCACGCCGACGTCGAGGACGCTTGCGACAGACTACCCACGCCAGGATACAACCAGTTCGCATCGCGCTTCCGAGTAGCGTCGGCCCCCCGTGGCCGACGCAGGGCCTCAGCGGCCTCC
>CAZERK010000526.1:0-2821 GCA_964514515.1 uncultured Planctomycetaceae bacterium | reverse complement strand
AGCGCGTTTGAGCTGTTGTCGCAAGATGCTGCCACAGTTGCCTCTCGCCCCCAGTATCGGAGATGGCCGCCACAAGCGACACAAGTTGACCATCTGAAAAGACCCAGTCAGCCAGCCGGGGACCCGAGGGAAACATCTGTTCGACACTCTGGCCGTCGATTGATGAGAGGCGATACCGCCCGTGCAGGAGCGACGTTCCCTGTGCTCTGATCCGCAATGTCGTCATCTTGTATGCAACGGGCGAACCGTGGGGATTGCTGACTTTGAGGAAGAGGGTGCCGGATAATGTGGGCCCGACTACCAGCGTGGTCGTTTCTCCGGCCCTGGTTGCAGGAATCAGAACGTCCTGAGTCTGGTTTGCCGCGATGAGCTTCATGACGCGGGCGTCGAGCGTGAGATCGTTTGCCAACGTCGTAACACTGATGACCCACGTGTCTGAAGCCGTCTTGTCGAATCTGTATGTGTGGGATTTGCCCGCCGTTATCTCATCGGAGGATGTTCCTACGAGCAGCGCGGGGCTGGAAAGCAGGGAGCGGCGATTCCATAAGGCGTCCGACGCATCCACCACAACCTCTGCTAGATCGACGCCAAGCGCAAGGCAATCCAGAGCTCCGTTGCCAACCGGATCGATGACGCAGCCCATGAGGTCCATGCCCGCGTCGGCTCCCCTCGGAATTACCTCGTCACCTGTGACGAACTCATAGGCGCTCACGGCGAAGGAACCGCATGCAGCAACAGCCGCCACAACCCCGATGACTGTGGGGGCCGCAGTCAGAGCGAGCCCACAGGAGGCGCCGCTGATTGCGAGCCCTCCGATCTCCAATACGGTGCCGAGCGAAAGCCAGTCTCTTTCTCGTTCTGGTGCGTGCAGATCCCTCGCGGCGCTCGGTTTTGTGGCCGTGCCGCACGCGCCTTCTGCGGCGAACTGGCGCAGCTTCGCCAAGATGTCTGCATCAAAGGGGATGCCGGCGTACTCTTGCGAGGCGCCCGTCGAGCCTATCAGCCGAATATCAGCAGTGTCTCTGCCATAGCTTAGGAACTCGACGACCGATGCGTCGCTCGTCACCAACTGCGCTGGCAGCCCGTCGCTTCCCAGGAATGCCGTGACGGCAGAGCCGTCTGGCGCCCGGAATGTGGCACCTGTGACGCGAATGGGATTGCCGTCAACGTCTTTCTCTGCCAGAACGCCAAGTGATTCCCCTGTGTCTGTTGAGACGATTGCTGCGAGCAGAGTATCGGCATCCAAGATCCGGGCAACTTGTACCTTTGCCGGTTGTTTCGATGACGCAAGAAGAGCCTGGAGGGCCGTGAGCACGGCGAAGATGATAGTGAGGGTAGACAAGATGGCGCCGATTGCCCAAATCGCGGCCAGCACGCCGAAGACGAGCAAGACTGGTGCGAAGGAGGCTTGGCTTGTTTTTGTAGACGCTTTGTCGTCCATCTCTCGGGCGAAAGCAAGCAGTTGCGCATTGGCTCGCTCATAGCCGTTAGCACCTACCGAGCTGATCGGGGCCTGGAGCCACTCAGCCGGCGTCACCCACACGTGGTCGTCCGAAGTCGGATTGCTCGCAAGCGAGACCGTCGGGGTCGAAGGCGTGGGCACCGATGCGGGCTCAGGTGCAGTAGACGTGCGCGCCGCCGGCTCTGCGGCACCGGAATCCCCGGTCGTGATGCGAGTAACATGCTTGGAAGCGTCCAGTTCCATCGTTGCGGAGGCCAGGCCGGCAGCCACGCGGAATTCCGTGACCGTGGGCGCGCCTTTTTCGTAGACATACTTCCCCGACATCTGCCGGACTTCGTCTGGAAAAATCACGCGGAACTGGCGCGTTGCGGGGTCGATTTCAACTGCGCGCGCATCCGCGAACGCAGTGTTCCGCAGAGCCACAGACAGGGGATGCTCCGGCGTCAATTCGATGCGAAACGTGCCGGCGGGCAGCGATCCGAAGGGAGCCGCGTCGAATCCGCAGCCGCTGATCCCACAACCGCCGAGCCAGAACTGGACATTCAGAGCGAGCACGATGCACAAGACAGCCTTGGCTTGAAAAACGCGATGATCCAATGATGTGTTCATCTTCCTAATCCTCCGTTCTCTGGTGAGCTCTGCTTTGTCGTCGGGGCAGTCTGCGTTGCCAACTGCTGCCACGATTCAAACTGCTTCAGGAACGCCTCACGTTGCTCCGGCGGAAGGCCGGCGGCGAGTTGGACGGGGGTGGCGAGGGCGCGGCGGACGAGGCGGGCGCCGTCGTCGCTGGCGGGGTCCAGGCCGAGCAGGGCGACGCCGCGGAGGAGGTTCAACTCGGCCCGGCGGGCGGGGCTCAGCGGCAGCTTGTTCACGTCGGGGATGGGCTGGCTGACGACTTCGCCGGCTTCGACGGCGGCGGCGTGCGCCTGGACCGCTGCGACGTACTGCTCCGCCTGATCGAGGTGCGACAGGGCGCCGGCGTAGTCCTTGCGGATGATCGCCAGACGCGCTCGCTCCAGCCGCATGACGAAAGGCAGTCGATACTCATCGTTGCCGGGATTGCGCGTCAGCCAGTCTTCGAACGTGCCGGCGCGATCAAGGGCCTGTTGGGCCGCGGCGACGTCTCCGCGCAGCCGTGCGAGGATTGCTTCATGATAGAGAACGGCGCCGCAGAACTGGAGCCACGTGGGCACCGGCCCATACACCCGCCAAGCGCTTGGCCAGGCCGCGACCTCCTCGTTCGAGTATCCTGCATGCGGCTGTTGGAACTCGGCCGGGAGGGCATTCCAGGCATCCCAATCGGTCGCATGGTCGGGCCGCGCGATGCGGTTAAGCTCGCACAGCGTGCACAGGGACTCG
>CAZERK010000525.1:2205-2822 GCA_964514515.1 uncultured Planctomycetaceae bacterium | reverse complement strand
GAGCGACGGGGATCTCGCCGGGCGAAGTCGTCTCCGACTCACGGGGCAACGGCGCCGTCTTTGGCTCGTGCACCATCGCGATGAGCGTCTGGCCCGCCTTCGGCTCGAACCTGCCCCGGTCGATCACGACGGCGAGTTTCCCGTTTTCATTGATCGTGAATAGAGGAATCGCCTTTTCGCCGTGCATCTCCCGGAAGGCGGCGTAGTCGAAAGTCTCCGAAAGCCGCGTCGTCTTGATCTTCCCGCCGGCTGCCGCCATCCCTTCGATCGCGTCGAAGGTCCGGTCCTCGCCGAAGAGCAGGCGGCCGTAGAGGTGCTTATGCGCGTCGCGCTTGCCGGCCGGCTTCTTGTCCGGCGCGAGCTGATAGCAGGCGGCCTGTCCGAAGACGCGGCGGTATCGCTGAACGGCCAGGACGTTGACCCAGTCGTTCGGCGTAACGGCCAATATCCGTCCGATGCCGCCGAGGTCCAGCTCCTCCAGCGTTTGCTCGGCGAGGATGCTGCCCGTATACGCCGTCAGACCCGCCATCCTTGCCGCCGACGTATGGTCCCGGTTGCTGTCCACGAGTAGCACACGGAGGCCCTTCTTCTGAAGCGCCTCCGCCATCGCCCGCACC
>CAZERK010000525.1:0-2195 GCA_964514515.1 uncultured Planctomycetaceae bacterium | reverse complement strand
CACGCCCAGCCGCCGCGCCGCGAGCGGCGCCGTCAGCCCGTCGCCCGCCACGGTTCCGATGATCGTCATGAACGTGATGGGAACGATGACGGAAGCCCCCTCGTAGCCCGTCGCCTCCAATCGCAACGCGAAGACCGACGACACGGCGGCCGCCACGATGCCGCGAGGCGCCATCCAGGCAAGAAAGAGTCGCTCGCTGCGGCTGAGTTTGGAGCCCAGGCTGGAAACGAGCACGCACAACGGCCGTGCGACAAACACGAGGACTGCCAGAAACAACGCCCCCCCGCCCCAGATGCCGGTCAAGTCGTCCACCTCCAACCTTGCCGACAGGAGGATGAACAACGCAGAGATCAACAGAACGCGCAGATTCTCCTTGAATTCGAGGATGTGCCCCACATCGGCGGACTTCTGGTTCGCCATCGCGATGCCCATCACCGTTGTCGCCAGCAGGCCTGACTCGTGCTGCACCGCATTGCAGAAGGCAAATACGGCGACGACGCACATCAGCGCGACGGGATTCTGGAGTGAGTCCGGGATCCAGTAACGCCGCAGCATCACGGTCAGCAGCGCCGCCGCCACGACGCCCGAGCCGCCGCCCACGACAAGGGTCTTGGCCAGTCCCCACGCGACCTGGATCGTGGCCGCCTCCGGCTCCTTGACCGCCATCCATTCATAAACCAACACGGCCAGCACCGCCCCCACCGGATCGATGGCGATGCCCTCCCACCTCAGGATCGTCCCGACGGCGCCGCCGGGTCGGATATGCTGAAGCAGCGGCTGAACGACCGTCGGGCCGGTCACCACGAGCACGGCGCCGAGCAGCACGCACAGTCGCAGATCGAGGCCGAATATCAGGTGTGCCGCGGTCGTGCTGACGGCCCACGTGACGAGCGCCCCGATCGTGATGAGATTCCGCACAACGCCGCCGACGCGACGAAGCTCCGACAAACGCAGGCTCATCCCGCCTTCAAACAGGATCAACGCCACCGACACGGAAACGAACGGCAGCAGCAACTCTCCAAGCAGAACGTCCGGCGCAAGCCAATTGCCGACTGGCCCGACGATGAAACCGACAATCAGCAGGACGAGGATCGACGGCAGGTTCAGCCGCCACGCCAGCCACAATGAGCCGACGCCGGCTGCCACCAGTCCCGCCACGAGCGTCAGCACGTCATACGCCATGCGCTGATCTCCGCTGATCATGCGCGCGATGAAGCCCGTTCCGGTAAATCGCGGCGAGTACAAATGTGAAAGCACGGTTAATCTGCGTGCTCATCATGCCGCTGCCCTTGAATCCGCCTCGTCAATGGCCGTATGCTACATGCCGGAGAGCCTGGGAGCCACGTAATCGCTGGGGGGCCTGAGCACCTCGCAGGAAGGCTCATCCGAGCGCAAACCCCGCCTCGCGAAGGAGACACAGAATGCCGCAACGATTGTCCCATCTGACCGCGTCTGCCCTGCTCGGGTCCGCCGCCGCGTGCTGCCTGGCCCTCGGCTTCACGCCGATCCCCGCCCATGCTCAGGAGCCGATCATCATCGACCATACCTGCACGGATCTCAGCCGCGTCCCGCCTTGCTGGATCGACCGGGCAAAGGAGCTTACGTTCCATTACGCGCACACCTCCCACGGCAGCCAGATCATCTCTGGCCTGATGATCCTCGAGCAGACCGACCCCTTCTATAGCGTGGCCGTCCGCGAGTCCGGTTCGGAGGGTCTGCCGCCGCTGGAGACGCCGCCCGCCCTGCGGATTTACGACGGCAACCCGCCGGAGACCTACATCGGCCCCGAAGACTACTGGTCCACCGAGACCGGACGCAGCCGCACGCGGGCGGTCGCGGCGACGGGGCACTACAACTACTCCATGTGGTCCTGGTGCGGACAGCAGTCCTCGAACTCACAGGAGACGACGCAGGCCTACCTCGACACGATGGCCGGCTTCGAGGCCGAGTTCCCCGACATGCGGTTCATCCTCATGACGGGCCACACGGATGGCACGGGCGAGACCGGCAACCTCCATCAACGAAACAACCAGGTCCGCGACTACGGCATCGCCCACGGCATGGTCCTCTTCGACTTCGCCGACATCGAAAGCTACAACCCGGACGGCGACTACTTCCTGGACCTCGACTGCACCGACAACTGCGACTACTGGCTGGACGGCGTGCAGTACTACTGGGCCTCGCAATGGTGCTCC
>CAZERK010000524.1:0-2822 GCA_964514515.1 uncultured Planctomycetaceae bacterium | reverse complement strand
TCCACCGGGCCCGCCCAGTCGCCCGCGCCGCCGCCCGCCGCCGGGTCCCAACGATACACCTGCCGGCACACCCGCCGGCTCGGCGGTGCGGCGCTGTCTATTCAGCGAGATCCAGCGGGGCGCTGCCGGTCGTCGGTTGACTCTCCGGCGGTCTCTTCGGCGGAACGACTGGCTCCCGTTGTTTGAGCAACGCCGCGTAGGTACGCGCATGGGTCTCGCGCAGCGGTCGTCGCAGCGGTGGCCAGATGGAGTCTTCCCCGCTGCTCAGCGCGCTCGCTACCTCCTGCCGTACGTACGAACTCAGCCGCTCCGCCACGCTGGCAAACGCGTTATCGCCGAGTTGCTGGAGCAGTTCGACCATGATGATGCCGTGCCACATGTGGGAGTCCGATTCGGTCTCGAGCGAGAAACGCATCAGTTCCGACAGGGCGCTCGCATCACCGCGTTGGGCTCGATCGAGCGTCCCGCGGTAATCGAAGCCGCGAATCTCAGCGAGGTGGCAAATCTCCGGCCCCATGCGGATAGGAGGCGGGCCGGGCGCCGTGCAGCGACACAGCGAGAGCAGCGAAGCGCTGCATGCGACCAGGATGCTACGACCACCTGCAGGTCGGTGAAAGTCGGCATTCATCTGTGGGATGCTCCTTCCTAGCTTCAGCTTCGCTGATCAAGGTGTCCGTGTCTCAGCGCCGTCGCCGTGTGCCCAGGAATCGGCATCGTCGCTGTATGGCGATGGAAACTCGTCAGGAAGAGGCTCGGGTTCCTCGGGCCGGTTCTCCCCGAAGACGACGGCACACGTCTTCGGATATGTATCGCAAAGTGATGCGTGCATTCGTGGATAGATGTAAGCTTTCCCGGCAAGCAGCGCTTCCCCCGTCCGGCTGACAACGAGTTGAGATCGTCGCCGGGCCTCGGCGGCGAATGCGTCGTCGCCGAGTTGCTGAAGCAACCCAAGCATGACAACGCCGTGCCCGAGGGCCCCGGCCGCATCTGTCTCGAACGAAAACCGCATCAGCGACGCCAGAGCCGCTTCGTCGCCTCCCTGCGCCCGTACCAGCACTTGGCGGTAATCGAAGCCGACCTCGTGGGCCTGTTCGAGCACCTCCTCTGAGGCATGGATCGGGTGCGGCCCTGGCGCAGAACAGCCGGGCAACACAAAGAAGGCCATAAGAACCGTAAGAGCTGCGCTACTGAGGCTCGGCATTGGTGACGACAAGTTGGCTATGTCCATCAGACTCCTTTGCCCGTGCTCGTGCAGGTCTCGGCACGTTCTGGATTCTCGTGCATCGCCGGGGAAAACCGCTTCCGCGTAATCGCCTGCGTCTTCGGCTCATGAGCGCATCGTTCAGCCGTGCACGGTCGAATACGTGACCGGAACCTCGGACGATTCACTCAGCGGCTGGCTGCGTTGTAGCCAGCCCTGATGCAGGCTGCGACGTCGGCAGGAGCGTCCCTCGATAGACAGACGGGGGCGGATACTCGTACTTGCGGTAGATCTCCGTCAAGGGAAGGCGGGACTCTCGCCCATCCGGCGAGGTCAGGATCACCTCATAGCACGCGGGGGAGGGAGGCCACATAGGGCGAAGCGTGATCATCGTTCCATCCGCCTGCGCCACCACGAATGTCGGGGTCCCGACGTCGCCTCGTCGTTTGTCGTGCGTCCCGCAGCGAAAAGTCTCGATGCTCACGACCGTTCCCGTTTCAGATCGTGCCTGATAGACAATCGTGTCCACTACAGGATCGCACCCTACTAGGGCGCCGAATCCACAGAAGCAACATGGGAAGGACAAGACTATTGTGTTCCAGCGCGGGGCGCGGCGAATCCTCGCGGAGCAACCCAGCCTCCGACAAGGCCCGGCACATCGTCGCCATACTGTTTCAATCGTCATCGGTATTCTCCATTCACTTGTCAAAGCCTCGTCGAAATGCCGTCGCACGGCAGTCGTCCCGGCAGCAGAGGGCTGGAGGCCTCAATGGACAGGATCAACCCTCGGGGACCGCTACGGGCGGCGGTCGGTAACCACGGTCAGGAAGAGGCTCAGGCGGCCAGCCGACTTTTCGATAGTTCTTGCTGGTGTCGATGTATTCGAAGCAACTGAGGCGTGCCTTGCAGCTACACCATGCCCTCTCGGTACATACCTCATCCGTCCCGCAACCACCGCTCAAATAGTAGGCGCGTTTCTCTTCCTTCATGCAGCTCTTGCAGCCAAACAAAGCCGACGTGCCGCACATGCCGACGGCGTGCGCCAACTCATGATGCACGGTTTGCTTGATCTTCTCCTTGGGCATCCTGTTGGAGCATACGAAAATATCTCGGCTGAACGGATCACAGCCACCGCCAATACCAGGCCAAAGACAGGTTATGCACCTGACCTTGCCCAGGCACGCAATCCCGAGCAGCGGGTCCTTGCCGCCCTTTGCATGGTCGTACAGTTCCTTGATCTTGGGGTCCTTTAGCGCTTCTGCGACCGCCTTCTGACACGCTTCCTTGGAGTTCCCCTTGTTTGCCAGCATCTTGCCGCTCGGGTCGACTTCGATGCTTGGCTTGTTCTCGACATACGCGTAAAGATTCGTGCCCCCGTCTTCCTCAATCGGGTCTCTGCTAACCCAGCGGCCCAGGCGGGGGCTGTAGTAGCGGTAGCCGTAGTAGTACAGGCCGGCGTCGGCGGGAGCGGTGTACGTGAGCGCGTCGTCGCAGGGCTTCGTGCTGAAGCGGTAGGGGTTCGTCGTGGCGAACGGGCCGGCGTCGTCCCTCCAGTCGCCGTCGCCATCGGCGTCGGGGCCGATCGTCCGGCCGTAGGCGTCGTACTCGTAGCGAGCCAGCG
>CAZERK010000523.1:0-2828 GCA_964514515.1 uncultured Planctomycetaceae bacterium | reverse complement strand
GGCCGTGGGAAGCACAACTCGGAATATGGTGGCGAGCTTGCCGCCCCCCAGCGCGTAGGCGGCCTCACGCAGATTGTGCGGAACGGCGTAGATGGCATCCTCACTCAGCGAGGCGATCGTGGGCAGGATCATGATTCCCATGACGATGCCGGGCCCCAATGCATTAAAGCCGGCCAGCCCCGGGATCATCTGCTGGAGCAGCGGCGTGACGAGAGTCAGGGCGAAATAGCCGTACACCACCGTTGGAATTCCCGCGAGAACCTCCATCAGCGGCTTCAAGACGCGCCGGGCTCTTTCCCTGGCGAATTCACTCAGGTAGATGGCCGCCAGTAGTCCGAGCGGCATGGCGGTCGCGATAGCGAAGAAGCTGGTCAATGCCGTTCCGCTGACGAGGGCCCAGATCCCGAAACGTTTCTGGGCGAAGAGCGGTGTCCATTCGGTATCACCGAAGAAGCTCTTTATGGAGACTTCCCTGAAAAATCCTGCCGTCTCGACGATGAGGACCAGGATGATTCCGGCAGTGGTGAGAACCGAGACAATCGCGCAGGCCGAGAGCGCGCCGGACACGATCCGTTCTCGGAGAGACGGAAGCGTGCAAAGATTGTCTGTGACTACTGCCGTCCCGCGCATGGGTTACCTAGTCGCCCTCGGCTTCTTTTTCCAGGAGTTGGTCGATGCGGACGCCCACTTGGGAGCCCTTCCCGCCGAACAGCGATCCGGTGCGCCTTGAATCGATCCGGCGTTGCGCCAGCGTGTACGCCTTGTCGGGAAGCGGGATGAAGCCCACTTCCTTGACCAGGCGCGAGGCATTCTTCAGATAGAACTCGACGAAGGCGGCAACCTCCGGCCGCGCCAGCGATTTCTTGTTTACATAGACGAAGATCGGGCGCGAGAGGGGTTGGTACGTGCCGTTCATGACCGTTTCAAAAGAGGGCGCGATCGGGCCCTTGCCGTTTCCATCCTCTCCATCGTCCACCGGCAGGAGTTTCAACTTGGCCTGGTTTTCCACGTAATAGGCGTAGCCGAAGAAACCCAGGGCGAGTTCGTCATTCGCGATGCCCTGTACCAGAACGTTATCATCCTCGCTGGAGGTGAAGTCGCCGCGGCTGGAATGTTCCTGGTGAACGATGGCCTCCGTAAAATAGTCGTACGTGCCGCTGTCGACGCCGGCGCCATACAGATGGAGCTCCTTGTCGGGCCAGCCGGGGCGCACATCGCTCCACTTCTTGATGACTCCCTGGGCCGCCGGCTCCCAGATCTTCTTGAGCTCAACCGTGGTGATGTACGAAGCCCAGTCATTCTTGGGGTTTACCAGGACCGCCAGTCCGTCATACGCAACGGGCAACTCGATGTACTCGATTCCGTTCTTACTACATAGCTCCACTTCGGAGGGCTTGATCGGCCGGGAGGCATTCGAGATGTCGGTCTCGCCAGTGCCAAACTTCTTGAAGCCGCCGCCCGTGCCGGAAATGCCGACGGTGACTCGCACGTCAGCCTCGACTTTCTGAAACTCCTCGGCCATGGCCTCAGAGATCGGAAAGACCGTGCTGGAACCGTCCACGCGAACACTGCCCTTCAGGGCATCGACGCGGCCGGCACCCTCCTTATTCTTTCCGCAGCCGACCAGGATCGCCGTCCCCGCGATGACCGATAGCAACAATCTCTTCATGCGTGCCTCCTTGACCAGCCTGGTACGCTCAGCAGGGCGGCCTTTCCAGCAGGCCGGGTAACTGTTTGACAAAGTCGCGGATCTCATCGCGCACGCGACGGTAATGTCCAAGTGCCTCTTCCTCCGTCTTGGCTCCCCTCGCCAGGGCAGGCGGGTCGTCAAAGCCCACATGGACGATTTTCGCCTTGCCGGGAAACAGGGGGCAGGTCTCGCGGGCGTGGCCGCAGACCGTCACGACGTAGTCGAAGGGCACATCCTTCAATTCGGCGACGTTCTTCGAGCGGTGGCCGGAGATGTCCACTCCGGCCTCGGCCATGACACGAACAGCGTGGGGATTGAGGCCGTGGGTTTCGATCCCTGCGGAGTAAGGCTCGACGACCTCGCCCCTCAGGGTCCGAGCCCACCCCTCGGCCATCTGGCTGCGACAGGAATTTCCAGTGCAAAGGAACAGGATTCTCAGCTTTTGTAACACGACGACAGTTCCTTCCAATCGCAACCGCGGATCTTGGTCAGGCGCTTGGCGTCGCGGGCGATCACGGCGTCTTTGCCGAGCGTATCCAGCGCCCAACGAAGGGCCCGACGGATCACGGCGGGCGCGTCGCTGCCGGCCAGGCGGAAGTGCGCCCAGCGGCCGTTCTTCTGCCGCTCCACCAAGCCGGACCGGACGAGCAAATCCATGTGCTTGGAGACGGTCGAGGGAGCCAACTCCAGCAGCGCCACGACGTGGCATAGGCACAGTTCCCCCTTGCGAAGGGCCAGCAGGGCCCGCACGCGGGTTTCATCGCCGAGGGCCTTCGTGATGTCGAGAAACGTCCGCAAGGATATTTTCCTTACTTCGCCAACTAACGAAATATAGTCCAGGAATTCAGGAAAACAAGCGAAACGAAGGTACTTTTTGCGGATCGCAGCCCTGGTCCTGGTGGCACGGTGGTCCAGGGTCCGCCGTACATCCACTTCAGACCCCGGTGGGCTTGTATTTACGGCGAGGGAGTCCGGCCGGTGGGCGGGCTAGTGACTGCCGCATGCTCTTTGCTGTTGAAGGTAGTCGAACCACGGTCCTTCGGACGCGAAGGGAGTCCAGGGCAGGGTCCAAAACAGCCCCGAACCCGCGGCGGCCTTTGGCGAGTTCGACGGAGCGGGCTCGATCATGTTTGCTGCC
>CAZERK010000522.1:0-2829 GCA_964514515.1 uncultured Planctomycetaceae bacterium | reverse complement strand
CCTGGAGGCGGGCGATTTCCAGAAGATCACCGATTGGCCCGGCACGGACAACTTCCCGATGTGGGCGACGGATGCGATCTACTTCGCGTCCGACCGCCAGTACGGCACGCTGAACATCTATCGATACGACCTGCGGACGCGCGCGGTCACGCCGATGACGTCGTATCGCGACTACGACGTCAAGTATCCGTCGATCGGGCCGGGCGCGATCGTCTATCAGTACGCCGAGTCGCTGCACCTGTTGGACGTGGCCAGCGGCGAAACGCGACAACTCGACATTGAAGTTCCGACTGATCTCGTCGAGATGCGAGAGACGTACGTCAATCCCACGGCGAATACGGGTTCGTTCAGCCTGTCGCCGACGGGGACTCGGATGCTGTTGGAGGCTCGCGGCGAGATCATCAACGTGCCCGTCAAGAAGGGCGAGCCGGTGAACCTGACGCGAACCTCAGGCACGCGCGAGCGGAACGGGGCCTGGTCGCCGGACGGCCGCTGGGTCGCCTTCCTGTCCGACAAGACCGGCGAGGAGGAAGTCTACCTCGTCGACCAGAAGGCCGAGCAGCCGTGGCGGCAACTTACCCAGGGCGGCAAGGGCTGGCGGATGCAGCTGGCCTGGTCGCCCGACAGCCGATGGCTCATCTTCGCGGACAAGTTCATGAAGCTGAACCTCGTGGATGCGGAGACGGGCGACCTGACGGTCATCGATCAAGGCGAGTATGACGACGGCTGGGAGCGGTGGGGCATCCGGGACTACGTTTGGTCTCCGGACAGCAATTGGATCGCCTACGCGAAGCAGGAGGCGAACCTGAACCAGTCCGTTTTCCTGTACTCGCTGAAGGACAAGAAGGTCTATCGCGTGACCAGCGACATGACGGCGGACTGGAGCCCTTCCTTCGATCCGAAAGGGCGGTACCTGTACTTCCTGTCCGATCGGACGTTCTCGCCGATCATGTGCATGGTCGATCAGAACTTTATCTGCCGAGACATGACTCGGCCGTACATCGTGCTGTTGCAGGAGAACGCCGCTTCCCCCTTTGCGCCGCAGGATTCCGAGGAGCCGGTGAAGGCCGGCTCAGACGCTGACGAGAAGAAGGGCGACAACGACTCGAAGACAGAAGGCGAGGCGAAGGAGGAAGCGAAGAAGGACGCGCAGGCGAGGGGAGACAAGGGCGTCGAGGTCAAGATCGATCCGTACGACTTCGAGCGGCGGACGGTCGCCGCCGAAGGCGTCCCGGCGGGCACCTACTATCGCCTGGAGGCGACCGAGAAGGGCTTCCTCTATCTGAAGAAGAACGAGCACGAGTTCTCGAAGTACGAAATGATCAGCGACACGACGGGCACGTCGGTTGACTTGTACTCCTACGAGGTGGACGCGGAGGACGCGAAGGACCGCACGCCTCGCAAGCTCTTGTCCGGCGTCAACAATTACCACCTCTCGGCGGACGGCAAGAAGCTCGTCTATCGCAGCGGGGGGACCTACGGCGTCGTCGAGACCGGCAAGACGGCCAGCGTGGGCGACGGCAAGGTGGATCTCGGCGGCGTTCGGATCAAGATCGACAAGGAGGCCGAATTCGCGCAAATCTACAACGAAGCGTGGCGCATCCAGCGCGATTGGTTCTACGACCCCAATATGCACGGCGTCGACTGGCAGGCCGTCGGAGAGCAATACCGCCGATTCGTGCCGTACTGCGGCGACCGCAGCGACTTGAATTACCTCATCGGCGAGATGATCGGCGAGCTCAACGCCGGTCATACGTACGTGAGCGGCGGAGACGACCCCGACGGCGGCAAGCGCATCTCGACGGGCCTGCTGGGCGCGGATTTCGAGACGCCCGCCAACGCCGGCTATCACCGCTTCTCGCACATCGTGCCGGGCCACAACTGGGACGAGAGCGAACAGTCGCCGCTGGCCGCGCCGGACTGCCCGATTCACGCCGGCGACTTCCTGATCGCCATCGACGGCGAGGAAATCGCCGCGACGGACAACGTGTATCGGCGCCTGGAGAACAAGAGCGGCCGCGTCGTCACGTTGACCTACAACACGAAGCCTTCGAAGGAGGAGGCCAAAACCTACCGCGTTAGGACGACCGGCAGCGAGAGCGCCATCCGCTACCGCGCATGGGGGGAGAAGACCCGGGCCGTCGTGGACGAGGCGACCAAGGGCCAGGTCGGCTACGTGCATATCCCCGACATGGGCGAGGGAGGGCTCAAGGAGTTTTCCAAGGCGTACTACGCGCAATGCACGAAGCCGGGCTTGGTGATCGACATCCGATACAACGGCGGCGGTTTCACCGGCGACATGATCATCGACCGGCTCGAGCGAAAGCTGTGGGCCTTGACGCAACCGCGCGAGGGTAAGACGGTTCGGGATCCCGAACGGGCCTTCCACGGGCACCTGGTCGTCGTGATGAACGAGGATACGGGCTCGAACGGCGAGTACTTTGCGGAAGCGATCAAGATCAAGGGGCTGGCCAAACTGATCGGCATGAGAACCTGGGGCGGGGCCGTCGGCATCGAGCCGCACCAGGACCTGGTGGACGGCGGAGGCACGACGCCCCCGCAGTTCGCCCCGTTCGGCCTCAATCGAATGTGGCTCATCGAGGGGCACGGCGTCGATCCCGACATCGAAGTCCAGAACATGCCCGGCGACGTGGTTCGCGGCAAGGACGCCCAGTTGGAGGCTGCGCTCGCCCACGTGATGGGCCTGATCGCCGAGCAGCCGAAGACGCTGCCCGCCACGCCGGAGTACTCGAAGCGGCCGAAGCCCCAGTCGTGATGATCAAGGCAATCCGGCATGAAACGTGCTAAGGTTGACGGCTTGAAGCGGAG
>CAZERK010000521.1:0-2842 GCA_964514515.1 uncultured Planctomycetaceae bacterium | reverse complement strand
CTACCATGAAGCCGGTGAAGACGCTGACGTTGATCGGGGCATTCGCAGCCGTCTGGCTGACGAGCACGGGTTGCGTGTCGCGCGACGAATACCTGCGCGAGCAGTTCGGCCGGCGAAAAGCGACGGAGCGAGCGGAAGCCCTGGAGCGCGATCTCGCTGACGAGCGCAGCCGCTCTCAGGCGCTCGAAGCCGAGCGCGAAGCGCTGAAGCGCGAGCTCGACACGAAGACCGCCCTTTGCGAGACACTCAAGGCGGAGAATCAGCGGCTCGACGAGTTCGCCAAGAGACTCCAAGGCCAGATGGACAACGTCCTCGCCAAGGGCATGGGCGAAATCCAGGTCGTGGAGGTCAAACTGCCGCCCGAGGTCGACAAGGCGCTGAAGGAGTTCGCGGCCCAGTACCCCGACACCGTCGAGTACGATCCGCAGCGCGGGGCCGTGCGATGGAAGAGCGATCTGACGTTCGCCCTCGGAAGCGATGAAGTGCGCCAAGCGGCCCTCGCCTCCTTGCGAGCCTTCGCCGAGATCGTGAACTCAGCGGCGGCGACGCCCTTCGAGATCGTCATCGTCGGGCATACCGACAACGTGCCGATCGGTCCGGGCACCGCGACCAAGCACCCGACCAACTGGCACCTGTCGGTCCATCGCGCCGTCTCCGTCCTGTTCTGCCTGAGCCGCAACGGCGTCAACTATCAACGGATGGCGTGCATGGGCTACGGCGAGTTCCGTCCGCGCGTCGCCAATCCGCAGCGCGGCGGCGCCGAGGCCAATCGCCGCGTCGAGATTTACCTCGTCTCTTCGCAGGAGAATTTGCCGGGCATGGAACTGGCGTCTGAGCCGCAGACCACGCGCCGGCCGATGATGGCTCACGACGCGAAGCCGACCGACGAGGATTCGAGCCTGCGTCCCGTCATGGCCGACGACAGCGTGCAACCGTAACGCAAGCGCTCACGCGAAGGACAGGACGATGGAAGGCATCGTGGCCGGCGCCGGGCGTCTCTTGCGCGACGAGATAGCTTCTATTGCATGCCCATCGCCGACAGGACGGCGCCCATCGTCTCGCCGATCGGCGCTCGGATGACCAGATCGGCGATGCCGTCGAGCGGAGTCCGATCGCGATTGAGGATGACGAGCTTGGCGCCGTGGCTCGCCGCGACCTCGGGCAGCGCCGCCGCAGGATGAACGACCAGGCTTGACCCAATCGCCAGGAACAAATCGCACGTCCGGGCGAGCGCCATCGCGTCCATGAGCACCTCGGTCGGCAGCGCCTGACCGAACGAGACGGTCATCGACTTCAGGATGCCCCCGCACGCGTCGCAGCGCGGATCGAGATCGCCCGCCGCCACGCGGGCCTGGATATCCTGACAGGGCCACCGCTTGTCGCACGAAAGGCATCCGACGCTCAGCGCCGTTCCGTGCAACTCCAGCACGCGCGTGCTGCCGGCCTTCTGGTGCAACTCGTCGATGTTCTGCGTGATGACGGCCGTCAGCCGTCCGGCCTTCTCCAGCTTCGCCAACGCCAGATGCCCGGCGTTCGGCTTCGCTTCCAGAAACTGCGGGACGGCTTCCAGGCGCATCTCCCAGTAGCGGCGGCGTTCAGCCGCATCGCTGAGGAAGTCGTCGTACAGGACCGGCTGGTATCGAGACCAGACGCCGCCGGGACTGCGGAAGTCCGGCACGCCGCTTTCCGTGCTGATCCCCGCTCCGGTGAAGGCCACGCCGTGCTGGCAACGGCCCAGCCAATCAGCCAACGGGGCGACGGCTTCGTCGATCTCCTCTTGTTGCACGATTGCCTCCGCTCTCGCCGCCGCCGGCTTGCGGGAAACGCTAAACATCGCCGCGCCGCAACACCCGCTTCCCAGCGTCCAGCGTCGGCCGCAGGGGCCGACGCTGCGCGGGGGCGCGCATTGGTCCGGGGCCACCGCTCATGCCCGGGCCTCCATGCGCACGCGGCGCCTCGCGGGCAGTTCTTCGCGCACGGCGCGGGTCGCCTGCTCGGCGGACTCGTCATCGTTTGCGATCATCGCCGGGTCTTTCAGCGGCCAATGCAAGGTCGCAATCCGGCCGCGAAGCGCCGGGCAATGCGCCTGAGCATGACCGCACACCGTCACCACGTAGTCGAATTCGCGATCGCCGAATTCGCCCAGACCCTTGGAGCGCTGCCCGCTGATGTCAATACCGACCTCATCCATCGTGTCGATCGCGAGCGGATGGACGTAGCCCGCGGGGTGCGAACCCGCGGAAAACACGTCAAAGCGGTCGCCCGCCAGATGTCGCATCATGCCCTCGGCGATCTGCGAGCGACAGGAGTTGCCGGTACAGAGGAAGAGGATGCTGGGTTTTGCCGTGTGCATGTCATGGACTCCCAGTTCGCGTTGCGGACAACCTGAGCGGGCCCTGCGACTCGGACTGCGGCGCGTCCGAGGCGTTGGATGCCGGCCCGACCGACGCCGCATCCCCAGACGCCGCCGCGTCTGATCTCATCGCATCGAGCGTTCCCTCCCGCGCGGCCACCGCTTCGGGCGGTCGGCGCTGCGACGACTGAATGAGCCAGATACCGCCCCCCAGCATGATACCACCGCTGAGCCATTGCCCCCACGTCAGCATCTCGCCGAAGAACCAGACGGCGCCGACGCCCCCCAAGAACGGGGCAAGCTGGATCACCGCCGACGCAACCGCGACGCCCAGATGTGCCATCGCGATGTAGTAGCAGACGTGTCCGACAGCGATGCCGACGACCGCCGAGCCCACAAGCACAATCCAGTTGAGTGCGCTCAAGTCCACGACGGCGAGTCCCCCGCGCTCGCCCAGCAGGATCATCATTGCCACCATGCCCACCGCTG
>CAZERK010000520.1:0-2847 GCA_964514515.1 uncultured Planctomycetaceae bacterium | reverse complement strand
ATCAAGTTGCAGCCATCGCCGCGGAGGCGCTGGGAAGGGATCGTCGGCGAGGAGTTTCTGGGCTTGCGACTCTGCGGCGGCCGCACGCTCCGCCTGACCTTCGGCGCGAAGCGCGGCGGCCCAGTCCAGCAACAACTCGATGCGAACGAATCGCAGCGTGTCGGCGCCTTGCGCGGCGGCGTTGGGCCCTTCGTCCGAGAGCCAGGCTTCGACGCGTGCGTTGAGGCGCAGGCAGAGCGCCAAGCCGGCAACGTGATTGCCCGCCGCCTTCAGCGCCTGGCAACGCTCGATGCGGGCCAGGAAACCCTGTCGTTTCGCGGCGGGGACGGCGATGATGGGGCGTACAACCTGCAGCGTCCGCTCGGGCCGACCCGCCCGGCGATAGGCCGCCCCGCGCCAGAGATTCAGCGATTCGACGAGGGCTTCGTTTGCGTCGGTCGTGTAGAGGGCCAGGTCGCCGCAGGCGTCGATCAGCCGCTGCTCGGCCGCGGCTGAGCCGTCGTCGTGGGCGATGGCGAGGAACATCTCCGCGACGGCTCGCAGCAGCGAGATCCGGTCTTCGATCCGCCATCGCGTTTCGGCGTCGTCGTCTTGCGCACCGGCGCTGTCTTGTTTGGCCACGTCGCCAAGCGCACCAAGGTCGCCGTGCGTGCTACGATCGTCCTGCGCAACGGTGTCGCTTTGTCTGTCGTCGTCGCCTGGCGCGCCAACAGCAACGTGCTCGCCAATACTGCGTTGCGTACCAGCATCAAGAAACGCGGCGCCGCGGTCGAGCCAGTTGACGGCCGCCTCGGCACGGCGGACCAACTCTGGGCCGGGCTTCGCACCTGCCAGCCACGAGGACAACGGCCCCGCGCAATGCTCCACGAGAATCTGCTGGGCCGCGTTGACAGCGATACGGCTCTTGTCGAGCGGCGAGGCGGCCTCCTGGATTGCAGCCTCGGGGGATTGCAGCAGCGCGCCCGCCGCGTCGTCGGCAACGCCTGAAGAACCTGCGGAAGCGGCGGGGGCCGCCGAGGTCCTCGCGGGCGCCGAGGTCGCAGGCTTGGCGGGCGATGTAGCTGCGCCCGGGGCTTCTGGCTGAGTCGTCGGCAGGCCGGCCAGCGTCGGCACGGCGAGATGGCCCGCGAGCCAGACAGCCGCCAGCAGCATCAGTCGTGCCGCTGGATGCCGCGGGGCTTTGGCGGGATGCTGCAGGACTCCAATTCGCCCGTTCGCAGCCCTGTCTTCGATGGCGACGCGCAGGACAAGATGCCCGTTCGACGAGTCTTGCAGCATCATGCTGGAAGGACGGCATGCGACCTCGTTCGCGATTGCGATGGCGCCGCGTGGGTCGGTGCGTCCGCCTGATGCGTCTTGCAGCGCCCTGCTTGGCGGATTCACGATGCGGCAGGAAGAGCCCGTCATGTCGCGTCCTCTTGGACCGATCTTACCGTTGCAGGCCAACGGTTTCGCACGGATGACCGGCGATTATAGGCGTAGCCGGCCTAGGCTCAACGCCGCGGACGTGTTTAACGGCCTTGACGACAGGATGTTAAAGCCTCCGAGCGAACGTGGCCGATGTACCTGTGCGGGTACGGGGCCGGATGAGAGTCTTTGCTGCCTGAGGTTCACATGAATCAGGTCCGTGAGATGCTCCGCTTATTCGCCTTGCGGACAGGGCTGCTTCTCATCCTGCTGGGTCTTGGCGCGGCCGGTTGCGGTTTCGACCGGCTCGTCGCGACGCTCCCCGCTGCGGTGGAGGGTTTCTCGCTCGACCAGCTCGAGGACATCCAGAACGACGAGCGCCTGACGAAGGACCAGAAGCGACAGGCCATCCGAGAAGCGGTGGGGGCGCCGGAGAACGAGAGCGGCGATCGCCTCGTCGAGTTCCTCCTCAACTTCAAGGTGCCTTAGCAGGACGGGTCGCAGATCCTCCAGCCTGAACTGACAGGCAGAGGGGCGGGCCGTTTGCGTTTATGATGTGCCGTCGGCGAGACAGGCAGATCGGCTCGGCTACGGCATCCCCGTCTGTTCGGGGAACGCCCCCTCCTGACTCGCAACGCGAGATTCGGTAAGACAGGACCGGGTTTTGAGGAGGTCAATCAGATGAGACGAGCAAAGATGGTATTGTGCGTGGCCCTGGTCGGCTGCATGTGCGTGGGCGCGACAGGCTGCGGCGTCTTCGACTTGCTGACGGCGGCGAGCGGAGCGGCCAAGCTCTTCGGCGGACAGGCTGCCGCCGTAACATCCAACGAATGGCTGATGATGAGCCGGACCGCGGCCGGCGCCGCAGGCACCCCTGGATTGGCGTTGAGCGATACCGAGGCGGCCGCCATCGCCGACTTCCTGTCGCAGAACAATATCAACGACCTAAGCACGATCGGCGATCAGAACCCGAACGACCTTCAGGGCCTGACGGAGCTTGCCCAAGCGTTCCAGGAGCGAGCAGGGGATCAGTACGATCTGACCGATCCGCAGGACGCTGAGCAGTTCTTCCAAGACTACGGCCAACAGCTTGGCCAAGCCCTGGCGAGCGCGCTGGAAGGCTTTGGCGTCGACATCCCAACGTAATTGGGGGCGAGCCGGTCGATGCAAAAGGCGGCAGACATACCCGCCGGTCGACATCCGCCCATGCAGCAAGCGAAGGCCTGAAGACAGACGAACGCGCGGCCCCACGTGCGAGCGAGGCGGCGAAGCTGGTGCGGCCGCGGGGCGGACGGGGGACCTTGCTTTGAGCCGCCGCTACCGACGATGACTCTGGGACCCGGCGAGCCAACGACCTTGCCGGGTCTTTCTTTCTTATCGCGTCGATCAAGATCGGGACCGGCTCACGGCAGCCGAGCTTTAGCGCGCAACAGGGCCGAT
>CAZERK010000519.1:0-2855 GCA_964514515.1 uncultured Planctomycetaceae bacterium | reverse complement strand
CTACCTGAGTCGCGGTGGCGCGCCGGGCAATGCGGAGTTGGACTGGCTGCAGGCGGAGTGTGAGCTCCGCGCCCGGGAAACCAAAGCGCCCTCCAACTGATCAGCCGCCAGGAGCATGACAATGGCTGCGTTCACGTCAGATGAGATTCCTGAACTGAATCATGAGCTCCGCCACGCGCGAGAGGAATTGGATCGCTACGATAAGCTGGTGCTGACGATCCAAAGGGCCATTCTGCCTCAGCAACTGCCCACCGTTCCGGGCCTTGATCTGGCCGTGCACTTCGCCGATGTCGAAGACGCGGGCGGCGATTATTATGACGTGTATCCCGCCGGGCCGAACCGCTGGGCGATTGTCATCGCAGACGTAATCGGCCACGGTCTCGCGGCTGCCGCGATACTTGCCCTGGTTCATGCTCTCGGCAACGCCGTTCAGGGCCAACAAGTACCGCCAGCCCCAGGCGCGGCCCTGGCATTGATCAACAAACCACTGGCCGCTCGTTACCTGGCCAACACGGGCCAGTATGTTACTGCCTTCGTCGGTCTGTACGACGCGGACGCGCAGGTGCTGACCTACGCCTCGGCCGGTCATCCTCCGCCGCGGCTGATTCGCGGTAACCAGGTCCACCGGCTTGTTACCGCCTCCGGACTTCCACTGGGAATCGATCGAACAAGCACATATGGGGATGAGACACTACAGCTCCTGCCGGGCGACCGCCTGGTACTGTTCACGGACGGCATTACCGAGAGCGCGAACGCTTCGCACGATTTGTTTGGCGACGAGCGCCTCGACGCGAACCTCCGTGCTCCGGCGAACACGGCCACGGAGCTGCTGGAGCGAATCGTCGATTCTGTCCGGACGTTCCGCGTGGGGCGACCGGCGGGTGATGATGAGACGTGCCTGGTCGCGGTGGTGAAGTCCGATCCTGCCGACACTCAAGAGCCACGAAAGTGAGGTAGTTCGATGGTAATCACAAATGACAAACAGTCGCAGTCTTCGAGCGAAGCGAATCGAGAACATGCCGGAGCGCCTTCGGTGGCACCGGCGCACGCTTCGCCCGCTGGGACGGCCGATCACTCCGCTCCTCCGGACCAGCAGCCCGGTCCAACCAGTCCTGCTTTCAACACGCCGCCGAAATCACCCGTCGCCGGGCCGCGACCGAACCGCTGGCGAAAGCGGCTGATGCTGGCGGGGGCCGTGGCCGGTTTGGCGGTCGGCGTGTACTTCCTCGTCCCGTGGGTAACTATGGCACTGAACACCGTGAGCACCGATGACGCTTACGTCAACGGCCACGTGACCTTTGTGGCGCCGCGCGTACCAGGCCAGGTAGCCAGGGTCTTGGTGAGCGACAACAACCGCGTCAAGAAAGGCGATGTCCTCGTGCAGCTCGATCGCGAGCCCTACCAGGTGCAGGTCAATATCGCCAAGGCGGCCCTTGGCGCGGCCGAGGCCGATCTGGTCGCCACGCGGGCCAAGCTCCAAGGCGTCGTTTCGGAGGCCGGCAGTTTGCGGTTTGCCTTGGAACATGCCACGGAAGATGTCCGCAACCAGGTTGCACTGATTCACTCGAAAGTCGCCGTGCTGAAATCGCGTAAAGCGATACTCGACAATGCACAGTATGAATACAACCGAGTGCGTGGGCTTGTCGAAAAGGACTCCGCGCCGGAGAAAGAACTCAACGACGCAATTGAAGAACTTCGCGTTGCGCAAGCGGGCGTGGAGGAAACCGTGCACGCCATCAATCAAGTCCGTGTCAACCTGGGCCTCCTACCCAAAACTGAAGACAGCGACGACCTGACGCAGGTGCCGGCGGACTTGGATCAGACGGCTGCAACGGTTCGGCAGGCGCAGGCCAGTGTCATTCACGTCGTGGCGGAGTTCGGCCTATCGGAAACGCTGGAAAAGTCCCCCACGCAGATGCTCGCCGATTTTCTCAAACGCGATCCGGAGGGGAATATCGATCGCATCTTTGCGAGATTGCTTGAGGAGGCGCCGGCGCTCAAACAAGCCCAAGCCAGACTCGCCCAGACTCAGCGCAATCTCGACCAAGCCGAGCTGAACCTCCGCTACTGCGACATCGTCAGTGAGATCGACGGCGTAGTGACTCGCAAAAACGTCAATCCCGGCAACAACGTCCAAGTGGGCGAAGCCCTCATGGCGATCCGGTCGCTCACCGAGATCTGGATCGACGCCAACTTCAAGGAAACTCAGCTAGCCGATCTGCGGATCGGCCAGCGTGTCCGCTGCGAAGTGGACATGTACGGCAGCCGGCGCGAGTTCGAGGGGCGCATCACCGGTTTCACGATGGGAACGGGGCAGACGCTCGCGCTGCTGCCGCCGCAGAACGCCACGGGCAATTTCGTCAAGATCGTCCAGCGTCTGCCGGTTCGGATCGAGCTGATCGATTACGACCCCGACCAGGCCCCCTTGTTCGTCGGGCTGTCAGTCGAACCCTTCGTGTACTACAAGGAGGCGCCAACTGGCCCGCACGCCGGTGAAGTCCTGCAACCGCTGGCCGATCTTCCGATGGGCCCCGCAGCCCCCGCACCCACGACCCAGGTTGGTTCCTCTTCAGCCACGGTGAATGAATCATGACCAGCACAGCACTCAATCCGGCTCTTAGGCGTTCGGCGGTCAACCCCTGGTTCGTCGCCGCCGCCGTCGTTGTGCCCACGTTCATGGAGATCCTGGACACGACGGTCGCGAACGTGGCGCTGCGGTACATGGCCGGCGGACTTGCAGCGCCGGTCGCCGACAGCGAGTGGATCATCACCAGCTACCTGGCCGCGAACGCCATCGTCCTACCGATCACCGGCTGGCTCGCAGCCCATCTTGGCCGCCGGAACTATTTCCTGTT
>CAZERK010000518.1:0-2858 GCA_964514515.1 uncultured Planctomycetaceae bacterium | reverse complement strand
GCTGGTCCCGCCCAGACTGGCGTCAGATTCCCCCACGGCCACCCAGTGGCCAGCCCTGTCGGTGGTCACCTGCGGAACCCCGTCGCCCCCCGAATCCGTGGCGGCGTTGTTGTTGAGCGGCGCCGGATCGGTCCAACATGGGCGCGTTGCCGCTGCCGGCTTGCACACTCCCAGTAGAAACACGGCGCAGACTACGACTATGGAAACATGCGGACTCGTCTTGCTTCTTATCATTGCGCTTCCTCCCCAGACCCAGCTTCGTCGTTGAAGCCCGAGATCAAGTGCATCTCCAGCCCAGAATAACCGATAGACCAAACCCAAATCAACATAGATCAACCGTACCACGCGCCGAGATCAACCGCACACGGAGCTGAGGCCACGGGATGTCGGGGATCTTGCATCGCCAAGATCGGGACCGCGTACCCGGCGCGCGAGATGCATCCTATTTCACGGTATGCCAACACCTGCGGGCCGCGGACCGGCATCTCGGGCTGGAACCGACTGAAGAGCATCCGCTCCTCGGGTTTCGAGTCGCCCGCGCCAAGCCCGACAGCAAGCCTGACCGCAAGGCCGCCACCGCTCCGTCTTCATCGTCCAAACGCTCGCGGAGAGGGCGCCGCACAGACGAGCGATTGAAGCCCGCGCCATAGCCTCGGCCCTTTAAGAGCCAAGCCGACGACGGAGGGCTGTCGCCGATGGTAGGCGGTGCCATTTTGACAGCCCTTGGGGCCTGATCGGGCGGCGTACTGCCAAACTCGTTTTTCAAGACAAGTGAGATCAAAACGGCGCGTCGCCCCTGCCCGTATCTAATCGCTGACCAAGGCAACAGTTAGGCGCAGTGCGCACGATGGGACGCGCGCGAACGCCGCATGGCATAGGGCTTGCTCAATCCTGTCGGAGTTGGGGCCATCCTGGGCGGGGGGCGCCCCGGCGTGTGACGAACAGCGATGACGACGGCATTTGACCGCACGAATATCCTCCTGGCCGCCGCAGGCCAAAGCCGCTGGGCGGGAACGTTGGCTGATCGGCTTGCCGGCTCGCCCGTTCGCCTGCATTGGTCGGCGACGGATCGCGAGGCGGTCGGGATGGCGGCCGACGGTCGGATGCACCTGGCGATGGTCGACGAGGCGATCCCGACCAGCGGCGGTCTGGACGTACTGCGGCGGATTCGCCGGCTGGGCATCGAGTTGCCCTGTATGTTGGTCTGCCAGGAACCGGACGCCCGCCTGCTCCACGAGGCCCTGGCGCTGAGCGCCTTCAGCGTCGTGCATTCGACGGCGGAGGCGAGCCGGATCGTCCTGGCGATCGAGCGGCTGATGAAGCGGGTCTATGGCGGCGACTGGACAGGCTTCGATCACGAATCGCGGCGCCCTGGCACGCCTTGGACGGACGCTTAGAGCGGCCCGCTTGCCTGTAGCGTCGTCCCCCCGTGGGCGACGCATGTTTGCCAACGGCTTTGCTGGGCGCGCTGTGTCGGCCGCTACGCATGCTCGCGCCGGGGCGGCGCCCTCGCGGGCCGAGCCGACAGCAAGAGACGTCCAGCGTTGTGAATCGTAAGGTAACGACCGATTGTAAGGAGTCCTGAGACATGGCATCGACGAAGGTGAAGATTCGGCCGCTTGGTGACAAGGTGTTGGTCAAGCGAATTGACGCTGAATCGATGACCGCCGGCGGGATCGTGCTGCCTGATACGGCCAAGGAGAAGCCCAAGCGCGGCCGCGTGCAGGCCGTCGGCGAGGGCAAGCTGTTGGACACCGGGGAGCGGTGCAAGCCCCAGGTCAAGAAAGACGACGAGGTGCTCTTCACGAGCTACGCGGGCACGGAGATCAAGATCAACGGCGAAGAGTACCTGATCATGGACGAGTCCGACATCCTCGCGACGATCGAGTAGGACCGGCCGACTCAACCGTAAGGCACCTGATGCGCCCCATACTATTTCAAACCGCGCTCGATGAAGCGATTCGTTTCGGACCGGCCGCTCGATTGGTGTTGACGTTTCCGGGAAACGAGGAAGCGCTGCACATCCACCCCTTGGCCTACTCCAAGGTCGAGGATGGCGGGTTTCGCATCGAGATTCGCGTCTCGCGGTTTGACGACGCCGAGGTCGTGGACGACGTGGTCTTCCTGGACGCTCAGGCGGTCGAGACCGTCGAGCTGCAGGTCAAGCAGAAGGGCGCCGTCTGGCAGGACGAGCCGTACCCCAGCGTCGGCGGGGACTTGGAAGAATAACACGATGCCGTCTGCCCACACGGATCGCTCGACCCGGCAGACGTGAGACAACGCGGCAAAACGCGACGCGCATTCGCATTCGGAGGCAACGAATATGGCAGCCAAGAGAATCGCATACGACATGGAAGCCCGAGAGGCCATCCGCAGCGGCGTGAGCAAGCTCGCGCGTGCGGTGAAGATCACGCTGGGCCCTTGCGGGCGGAACGTCGTTTTGGAGAAGTCGTTCGGTTCGCCGACCGTCACGAAGGACGGCGTGACCGTGGCCAAGGAAATCCAACTTGAGGACGCCTACGAGGACATGGGCGCCCAGATGGTGAAGGAAGTCGCCAGCAAGACGTCGACCGACGCCGGCGACGGCACCACGACGGCCACCGTCTACGTCGAGTCCATCTTCAACGAGGGTTTGAAGAACATCGCCGCCGGCGCGAACCCCATGGAGCTCAAGCGCGGCATCGAGTCGGCGGTCGCGGCCATCACGGCCGAGTACGCCCGGATGAGCAAGCCGGTCAAGGAGTCCAAGCAGATCGCCCAGGTCGGCACCTGCGCCGCCAATCACGATCCGGAGATCGGCAAGAAGATCGCCGACGCGATGGACAAGGTCGGCAAGGACGGCGTGATCACGGTCGAGG
>CAZERK010000517.1:0-2858 GCA_964514515.1 uncultured Planctomycetaceae bacterium | reverse complement strand
GAGCGCCCCTGCGACGGCCTCGGTCTCATCGAAGGATGCGGCGCCGCGGACGTCGCGGGAGGCACCCGAAGACGGACGGCCAGCGACAACCGCGTCTCAGGGAGGCGGACCGCAAGCCTCCTCGATGGCATCTCGTCCATCACCGATCCGCTACGACCGCGGCGCGCTGCTGCGGGCGCTCGCGCCAGCGCTCGTCGCGATCGTCCTGGCGATCGTGACTCGGCAAGTCATCGTCTCCTTATCTGCGGGCATCTTCGTCGCCGCCATCATGATGCTGGCGCCGACCGGCGTGTACAACCCGATCCGTTGGGTGACGTTTGCGGTCGATCAGTATCTCTTCGGCGTTTTAGCTTGGCGTGGCGAGGACGGCGTCGTCGAGCACAGCCATCTCAAGATCCTCGTGTTTACGCTGTTCATCGGAGCGATGGTCGGCGTCATCGAAGCGAACGGCGGAACGCGGGCGATGGTCAGCCGCGTGACGCGCCGCGTTCGCAGCCGGCGCAGCGGCCAGCTTGGCGCGTTGGCCGCCGGCGTGGTCGTGTTCTTCGACGATTACGCAAACGCGATGATCGTCGGCCCCAGCGTGAGGCCGATCTTCGACCGCCTCCGCATCAGCCGCGAGAAGCTCGCGTACATCGTGGACTCGACGGCCGCGCCGGTCTCGTCCATCTTCATCGGGACGTGGCTGGCGGCCGAGATCAGCTATCTGAACGAGGGCTTCGGGTCGCTCGGCCGTCACGTGCCGGAGTTCCTGGAGGGGCTGGACGGGACGCAGGCGTTTTGGGCGAGCATCCCTTACCGGACCTATGCGCTGTTGGCGTTGGTCATGGTGTTCTTCATCGCGGTGACAGGCAGGGACTTCGGGGCGATGCGGAAGGCCGAACGGCGTGCAGCAGCAGACGACTTGGTCGGGGCGCCATCCGAAAGCGGCGAGACGACGGATGCGACGGGCAGCCGTTGGTGGTTGGGCGCCCTCCCCGTGCTCGTCCTGGTCGGCGTCACGATCGGACTGCTGTTCTATACGGGCTATCGCGGCGCGACGGCTGAGAGGCTGCCGATCGCCTGGAACGGCGTTCGTGTCGTCTGGGACAGCGTCAAGCTAATCCTAGGCAACGCCGACTCCTATCCGGCCCTCGTTTATGGGTCGCTCAGCGCGATGGTCGTCGCCGTCGTCATCTCGAAGGCGGCGAAGGTACTGAGTCTCGCCCAGACGATGGATGCCGTCGTCTCGGGCATGTGCCGGATGTTTGCTGCGTGCATCGTGCTGGTGCTGGCCTGGGGCTTGTCGCAGGGGGGCAAGGATCTCAATCTCGGCGAGCAGGCCCGGGCGTTCCTGCAGGAGCAGGTCGGCCGCGGCACGTTTTCGCCGCTGCTGCTGCCGCCCGTCATCTTCCTGACCGCATGTTTCGTCTCGTTCTCGACCGGCACGAGCTGGGGCACGATGGGCATCCTCTGCCCTGCCGTGATTCCGATCGCGGCGGGCGTGCTGGAGGGCATGCCGACGAACGAGGCGCTGCCGCTGTTCTACGGGACCGTCGGGGCCGTCTTGACGGGCGCCGTATTTGGGGACCATTGTTCACCAATCAGCGACACGACGGTGCTGTCCTCCATCGCCAGCGAGTGCGACCTGTCGCGGCACGTCTGGACGCAGATGCCCTATGCGGTGGCCGTTGCCATCGTGGGCATCCTCTGTACAGACGGACTGAACTACGTCGTCTGGCGATGGGAGCCGCCGTTCTTCGACCGTTATCTGCCGTTGTGCTGGGCGTACGGTCTGGTGCTCGGAGCCCTCGTGCTGCTGCTCCTGCTGTTGGCGATTGGACGGCGGCCGAGCGCCGGTCCGAGCGAACCTCACGTTGGCGGCATCGTATAGCAGAGACGAAGGCTGGGCAGGTCGCGGGGGGTATATGCAGCAAGGACGCGCAGGACGGGGGAAAAGGGCGTCTGCGTCGACGGGCCGGCCGTTCTGGTAAGAGCCAGAGCGGACGGCGTGCGGTCTGCCCTCGCCATGCGCTTCTCGTGAAGATGCACCGAACTTGTTATTGCAGAAGAGGTTGCGTGTCGTGACTCAACTCGATCTCAAGAACATCGGGTCCCTGATCAAGCAGGCCAGCGAGCCGTTCGCCCGACTGCGCGAGGAAATCCATCGCGTGATCGTCGGGCAGGAGGACATGCTGACGCACCTCCTGATCGGCCTGCTGGGCAACGGGCACATTCTCCTGGAAGGCGTCCCCGGACTGGCCAAGACGCTGGCCGTTTCCTGCCTGGCGCGGGGCATCAATACCGGCTTCAAGCGGATTCAGTTTACGCCGGACCTGCTGCCCGCGGACGTCATCGGCACCCTGATCTACCAACCGCAGACGGCCCAGTTCAGCGTCAGGAAAGGGCCGATCTTCTCCAACATCATCCTGGCGGATGAGATCAACCGTGCGCCGGCGAAGGTGCAGAGCGCACTGTTGGAGGCGATGCAGGAACGTCACGTAACGATCGGCGACGAGACCTATCCCCTGCCGGAGCCGTTCCTCGTCCTGGCGACGCAGAACCCAATCGAGCAGGAGGGCACGTATCCGCTTCCGGAGGCCCAGATCGACCGCTTCATGCTGAAGATCAAGGTGACGTACCCGACGCCGTCTGAAGAGCGCCGCATCCTCGACCGCATGGCGCAGACAAAGCCCGACCTGGCCGTCCAGCGCGTGATGAGCCCGGAAGACATCGGTCGGGCCCGACAGGCGCTGGACGAGATCTACATCGACGACAAGATCAAGGACTACGTCGTCGCCCTCGTAACGGCGCCGCGAGACCCGAAGGCGTTCAAGTTGGACCTGAAGGAACGGATCCACTACGGAGCCTCGCCGCGT
>CAZERK010000516.1:1170-2859 GCA_964514515.1 uncultured Planctomycetaceae bacterium | reverse complement strand
CCAATCCGACAAGACGGTGGAAATCGGGAATAACCGCAACACGTCCGTTGGAGTCGACTCGACGGAGATAGTCGGGAACAACACGACCGAGAGCGTCGGCAACAATCAATCGACGGACGTAACAAACGCATACAGCGTCAACTGCGACACGATGTTGATCAACGCGAAGACGTCGATCACGCTGCAGTGCGGCGCTTCGCGCATCCACATGAACCAGGCCGGATTCATCTCGATCACGGGCACGGTAATCACCAGCGCGGCGACGGTGAACAACAGCATGGTGGCGCCGATGACCGAGGTGGTCGGAGCAGTGATGCTCACGCAGGCGGGCGCGGTCGTATTGATCGAAGGCGGCGCGACGCACGTGCGCGGCGAGGTGCTCGCAGCCCTCAAGGGCGCGACGGTCAACGTGATTGCGGACGGTGATAACGTTGTCCAGGGCGCACAGGTGAAGATCAACTAGACGAGGATTGGCTGGGACGACTGCGATGAGCAAGCAGGACTGTCAAACCAACAGCGAACCGGCGAAGCCCCCGAAGCTCGTCGGCGTGTACCTCCGACCGCGTGAGGAGCACTGGGCCGAATTGCTGGCGTCCGTCGATTCGGCGCAGGCCGCGCTCGACGAAGACCGCTTCGCGCCAGACCAGGTCCGCCTGCCCAGTTCTCGCATGCAACCCGTGTATGAGACCATGGACGGCCAGCGCGTACTTCTGCAAGAAACGCCCGGTGGCTTCGTAACGAGAACCTTCAACGAGGGCCCGGGGCTTGAGGCTGTCGCATCGGGCGGGCTCGCGGGTGGCTTCATGTCCACGGCGCACTCGCCCCCGCTGCCGCTTGCGGCCGGCACGGACCCCGCCGTTTGGGCCAGCGGCTACACGAGTCGTGTTCCAGAGCACGTGGAGCTGGGCGCGCTGCAGGAGAGCTGGGCCCCTGCGACGCACGACTGTACCGACGCCGTCGACGCACGAACCTCCCCCGAGCAGGACGAGTGGCGGCGCCAGTACTTCACCAGGATCCGGGAGACGGCCGCCAAGCGCGACCCGCTCTATCGGTCACCGACCGCCGCCCCCAAGGGCCCGGGCCATTTCACCGGGGAGCGCGCATGGAGCGCCGAAGAATATCACGACAGTCTGTTCAAGGCGTACACGCAGACTGCTGAACAGGCTCGCCAGGACTCGGCCCACGTTCGCACTGCCGCTCCGGAGGGTGTCTTCGAGCATTTGCCGCAGTCGCGCCTGCTGGCGCTCGGCGGCGCCATTCAGAAGAATGGCCCGGGGCTCGCCGCACTTTTTCACCAGGTGCTCGAGCCCGAGGTCTCGGCCCGCATAGGCGCGGCGCTGCAGGCCCACCTGCGCGAGCAGGCCCAGGCCCAGGGTGGCAAGGGGCAAGCGGTCAACAAGCTGCGCGCTGCGCTTGAGATGCTCAAGAAGCTCAACGGGGCCGGGGGTGGCGAGCTGCTGGCGGGAATGCTTGAGAATCTCGCGAAGGGCGCGGGCCAGGGCAGTGATCTAGCGAAGCTCAAGGGTGACTTCATCAAGAACCTCGCTCAGATGGGCTTGAACCAGGGCCTCGAGCAGATCATCGGTAGCGAGGCCGCCAGTTTCTTGGCCGGCACGGGGGTCACGGGCCTATTCGCTGATGCGGCCAAGAACGTCATCATGGACGAGAAGCCCGGCCTGGTGGACGGGG
>CAZERK010000516.1:0-1160 GCA_964514515.1 uncultured Planctomycetaceae bacterium | reverse complement strand
ACCTGCTGGCCGACCTCCCCAACAAGCTGATCGATATGGGATTCGACAAGCTCCTCGTTCAGGTCGACGACCGGTCGTCGATGGCCAAGCAGCTGCTGGCCAAGTACAAGGACCAGATCAAGGGACTGCTCAAGAAGCTCCTGTCCCCAGGCGGGCTGGAAGAACTGCAGAAGAAGTGGGACGCGATCTGGAAGGGCATGCCGTCGAAGGCCAAGGTAAAGGTCGGGCTGGCGATCGGGTTCTGCGCGCCGGATCTCGTGATGGTCAACGGCCTGCCAGTCACTCGCGTCAACGACGAGTGCATCTACCCACCCAACGAGCCGCCGGGCAAGTTCTTCCAGGGCAACCCGACGATCACGGTGAACGGCATGTGGCCGGCGGGCGAGATCCACGCCGCGATCAACGGCAAGGGGACCATCGCCACGCCGATGCAGGTCTCGCCGAATGTGCTGATGGGCGAGGCGACGGTGTCGGTGAAGGTCAAGGTGAGGACAGAAGCGCCGTGTGCTGCCGGGACGGAGGGGCAAGGCGCGGCTGGAGCTTCGGCTTCCGGCTCTGGTCCCGAAGCCGGACCCTCGACTTCATCGTCGAGTGGCACGACGAACACTACAGACGCTGGTCCCCCGTCAACGTCGCCAGAACGTGAGCCTGGGACGATTCCCCCGTGTCCGCCCACGGCCGAGGAGGCGCGCAACGACCCGAACTTCTGTCGTGATTTGGCTTCGCAGAATTTCGGCATGCACGGCGGGCTCGAGCAGCACCGTTCGATCCGTCATGATACAAACGGTGGCAATCAGTGTGTCTACAATCCCGACGGTTCTATTAACAAAGAACCGGCCATAATGGGCTCAGCTGACCAAACAGCATTTGCCGCGGGTAAGGAGCCAGAGACCGGAGAGTGTACGACTTCGTTGTCTCGCAAGATTCAACACGGGATTGATGACGCCATACCTTGCCTATTCGACCCGGAAGGCTACAACGCAGTTCAGGAGTGCATGCGAGAGCGGGGAATCCCGAGTGGAACAACGGGTGCGCCGTTCACAGACGCCCAATTAAAGGAAGCCTACCGAGACTGCCATCACCAACAGTACGCGCCGCGCGACCCCGTGCCCGTCATGCAGCTGCCGCCCCCCCCCACCCCTAAACCTGGGTCCGGCGTA
>CAZERK010000515.1:0-2861 GCA_964514515.1 uncultured Planctomycetaceae bacterium | reverse complement strand
GAACAGCGCCGCAGCGTCCGGCCCCCTCACCCTTACCCTCTCCCCCAAGGGGGGAGAGGGAATCGCACCGACTTGCACCAACGCGCGTGCCGCGGCTCTCGCCGCTTCGGCTTCTCGCAACAGATCCTAACGAAAGACCACGGCCGCGTAGCCGACCGCATCCTGCGGCGGCTCGGGATAGGATCGGCTGAGCACCTCGTAACTCGTCGTATGCTCGAGGAGCGTGGCGGTCGTTGCGCCAAAGGCCTTCGACGCGGAGATCGCCGCCGCGATCGCGCCAGCGCCGCAGGCGTTCTGATCCAGGACGGCCTCCGGCACGACGTCGTTCTCGCGCAGGGCGAGAATCAGGTCGAGCAGGCGACAGTCGTTTACGTTCTTCGCCCAGGCCAGGCCCGCAGGCCCCACGCCCTTGGGCGAGAAACCGTAGCTTGGGCCGTAATGCGTCAAATCCGTCGAACCCAGGAACACGGCCTCGACGCCGTAGCTCTTGCACGTCCGGCCGACGGCCGCCCCGATCGCCGCGGCCTTGTCCGTCGGCGGCGCCATGATCGGAACGATTTTCGCACGCGGCAGCAAACGCTGGATGAACGGCGCCTGCACCTCGATGCTGTGCTCACCCTCGTGGGCGTGCGGCGCCGGCTCCAAGAGCCGCGTCTGTCCCAACAGGCGCTCGGCCAGCCGCTCGTCGACGCGCAACAGGCCGAGGGGCGTCTCCCACGCACCGGACGGAAACAGCGACGCCGTTTCGCCGTGCGTCACGTGGACGGCCCCGAACAGGATGACCGTCGTCGGCTTGGATTCCGCGGCGATCGCTTGATAGACGCGAGCGGCTACGGCTCCGCTGCAAACCCAAGCGGCGTGCGGCACGATGCCGCCGATGACGCCGGCGCAGCCTGAACGGTCCTGTCGGCGTTTTTCGCCCCCTGCCGGTGCGGCAGGCGCTTGTCCGTGGCCAGCCTCTGACAGGGCCTGTTGGTTGCCCGTCTCCGACTCGACGACCTGCGGGAAGCCAATCTCCGAACCCGTGGCCTGCGGGAAGTCCGTCTCCGACTCGGCGGCTTGCGAGAGGCCCGTTTCTGACGCGGCGGCCTGTTGAAGGCAGGCCTCCAACTCGGCGGCACACGCCTGCCGCTCGCGAGGGTAGAACATGCCGGCGACAACGGGTTCGCGGATCATCATGGCGTTTGCCCGCCCGTCGTAAGACTGTCTAACAAAACCGTGTCTCGCTCGCGGCGGCGTCTGTTGCCTTGGAAGACGAAAGTCCGAGGGCGTCTGTCCCGGTCTTGGAGGACGCCATGAGTCTAGCGCGCGTCTTCATCAACCACCTGAACCGGCCTGCTGCTGCCAGTTGATCTGGTCGGCGCGGAAGACCGGGCCGTCCGTGCAGCACAAAGCGTAACGCCAGCCGGCAGGTCGCGTCGAATCGTTGATCGGCAGGACGCACGACTGGCACGTCCCCATGCCGCAACCCATCTTGCGCTCCATCGCCAATTGACAGGGAATGCGACGCTTCAAGCAGGATTGCGCCACGGATCGCAGCATCGGCTCCGGTCCGCAGGCGTAGACGTGCAGCGCCGGGAGGCCGCCTGCAAGCTCGTCGAGGCGTTGCTCCATCGCAAACGTGACCGGCCCGCGCATGCCGCACGTCCCGTCATCCGTCGCAACGCGGACGGGGATGCCGCATCGGGCGAACTCCTCCACGCACAGCGACGCTTCGCCTGTCTGCAGCGGTTCCGCGAGCAGCGCCAGCGGCAACAGATCTCGCGTCCTGGCGCCGTAGATCGCCTCGCATGCCGTGCCGGATGCGCGCAGCGCCTCGCCCAGCCATCGGATCGGAGGCAGCCCGACGCCGCCCGCGACCAATAGCGCCGGCGCTCCCGGCGGCGGCGCGAAACCGTTTCCGAGCGGCCCCAGCACGTCGATGCGATCGCCGGGCCGTCGAACGCTCAGCCACGTCGTACCGACGCCGACCGCACGGCCCATCAAATCGAGTTCGCATCGATCACCGAAACGACGAAGCCCGCCAATACTGAACGGCCGCCGGAGTAGCGGTCTTCCACTATTCGCCTCGCCGGCTTGGTCAACCTGCGCGGAGGGCGCCGACGCTTGAGCGCAACCTCGCTCAGGACCGCCCGAGTCTCGACAGAGAACTTGCAGAAACTGGCCCGGTACGGCCGCCGGAAACGTGCTCAGGGACAACGTGATCTCGAAATGATCGCGGCACAGCGGGCGATGACGCACGACTTCAGCGATGAACATGCCGTGCTCGATGGGCTGCTGCAACATCACGGAAATCCTAAAGGCGGCGAGGGGTGAAAGCCAAGTTGATCGAGGCGACGCGGGCATCAAACAAAAACCTCCGGATCGTGCCGCACGGCCCGACCCGGAGGAGCGCCACGGCTACAAAAGCCGTATTCGTGGCGGGAAGCTTCCAGGATGAATTTGTCGCGGCGCCACATCACGCAGCGCCTGAAGCAGGCGCGAATCTATCAAATGCCCAGACGGGTGTCAACGCTCCTTCGTCCTTCCGTGGCACTTCGGAGATATTCTGTAACTTTCTTTCTGCCATATCGTTATAGTCAACCATCAACAATCGATTGCAACTGCCGCTCCCGCAGGAACATGCGCTGAGGCGCGCATAGGTCGAGCAGGCTGCCGTGTTGTGCGTAATAATGCGCATTCGCTGAACGACTGAGACGACAGGACCGTAACTGCCTTTTTCTTAGTAGGTTATGTCTAACATCCGATGCGAGAACGCTGTGCGGGCACGACGCAATTGCTGCCAATCTCCGTCAGCTTGAATCGCCGCTTGGCGGGCCGTATCCTGCAAACAGGCTTCTTCGCTCGGCGGGGTGGGAACA
>CAZERK010000514.1:353-2864 GCA_964514515.1 uncultured Planctomycetaceae bacterium | reverse complement strand
GCAGCGGGGCGCCCGCGCGGCCGTTGCGGAGCACCATAGCCGGGGCATTCCACGGCCGATCCGCCGCGGGGGAGCGGCCGTTGCCCGCGCACCCCCGAATTGCGCACGGTGATTTATGCCTCGCTGGGTCTTGCGCGGCCAGAGTTGTTTGCGTCCAGGTCGAGCTCGCCGCTTGTTACCGCGTGCGGTAGCCCGGACTGCTGGCCCTGGATGACCTCTTCAGGAGCGTGCGGGTGGACGGCCAAGGTCGTGTCACCCTGGAAGCGCAGGTAGGCCGCGACATAGGACGCCGCGCTCCACGCCTGATAGGCCTTTCCCATCGGTCGGCCCGTCTGGGCATGGGCCCATTCCGTAAACTCCCATTCGCGATCAACGCCTTTTCGGCACAGCTCGGCCAGACTCGCCATGGCGAGTTCGGCATCCTTGCTACGGCCCAGTCGCTTCAGGAACCGCACCCAGAGCCCGCCCACGAACGGCCAGATGCCGCCGTTGTGATAATGGTAGGGGAGGTTCTGGAGGTTCACGAGGAAGTAGTCGCGCCAGTCGGGATCGCCGGGGTGGATCACCGGGTAGAGCACCTTGACCGGATGGGGTTCGTCCGCGGCGACCTGCTGGAGGAAACCGCGCACGCGGTCAGCCTTGTCGTCGTCCAGGACGCCGTAGAGCGACGCCATGATGTTCGCAAAGACGTCGCACCGCCAGCCGAAGCCGAACGGCGTGATCTGGCTGATCAAGTATCGCGTTCGGCCCAGCTTGAACTGCGTCCGGGTGTAGGACTGCTGCGGGTCGCAGACGGCCTCGGGCGTCGGCCAGAACTGCTCGTTGATGATGGAACGGATCCGCGCCGCGCGGTTGATGTATCGCTCGACCGACTGATTATTGAGCTTCTGCAACTCGACGAAATCGACGTTGCAGCGGTACCAAAGAACCTCGTCGTAGAGCACGTTGTACGACCGTGGGAACAGGTCGGTCCAGTCGGACGCCTCCGGCACCTCCAACAGGCCGCAGTTGTTGGAATCGTGGGCCCGCAGCCATTTCATCGTCCGACGCAGTTCCGTGTATCGGCGCGTGGCGAACGAGCCGTCGCCCGTGACGCGGACGTAGTTCCAGGCGGCGATCACCACCCACATCGGGCCGTCGATGCCCGCGATATTGCCGAGTCCGCCGAACTCGGCCTTGCCCGTGCCCACGTCGACGTAGTTGGGAAGGTGCCCGTCGGCGGACTGGGCGCCGAGGATCGTCTCCAGCGAGCGGTGGCCGCAGGCCGTCAGTTCGGGATCGCGGAGCGGCAGCGACCACATCAGGGTCATCGCCGAGTCTCGCGCCCAGACGCTTCGATAGTTGCTGGCCGGATCGTCGTCGTGCTGAATGCTGCACGCGCTGAAGCCCCGGTCCGTCACGTTCATGCGGAGGACTTCCTTCGCCTTGTTGAAAGCTTCGTCCAGCAGATTCACGCGTTCACCGATTCTGGCCTGGCCGGCGCTTGCTCACGGCTCCCGATGTCTACGTCGTGTGCGTTGGCGGCGGGCCGCTGGCTGTCGGCATTCGCACGGCTCCGATCGACACCTCCGTCAAGGTGCGCACCCCTCGCAACGATCGTCTCGTTATGTCGCCTCGGTGCGTCCTCGCATTGAACCTTCGGGTCAGGTGGCCAATAGTAATCAAGGGAGGCATGGGCCCATAGGGCTTATTCTCGGCATTATCGTTCGACCAGCTAGGGGGGATTGACGATAAGAAACCCGAACCGGAGACCGACACGTGGATGAGAAGCGACTCCTGGCGACCGATCTGGACGGCACCTTCATCGGCGACGACGAGGCCATGTTCGACTTATGGGAAGCTCTCCAGTCGCACGGCATCATCGTCGCCTTCTCGACCGGTCGCCACCTCCGATCCATCCAGGACTTCTACGACCGAAAGCAGACGATGCGACGGGCGGACGTCTGCGTCTGCATGGTCGGCACGGACATCTACTTCCGACCTGGCGAGGACTACGTTCTGGACGGACGCTGGCACGAGACGATCCGCGACGCCTGGGACCGAGCGGCCGTCGATCGAATCGTCCGGGCGATCCCCGAGGCTCGAATGCAGGACGAGCAATGGCAGTCGGCCTTTAAGTGCAGCTACGATCTGGAAGAGAACGCGGAGGCCCGGCTCGCTGAGATTCGGGCTGGCCTGAAGTCGGCGGGCTTGCAGGCCAAGGTGATCTACTCCGTCGGCAAGTTTCTGGACCTCCTGCCCGTCCGCTCGGGCAAGGGCGAGGCGATTCGCTACACCGCCGCGAAACTGGGAATCCCTGCGGCCAACGTCGTCACCTGCGGCGACTCGGGCAACGACATCGACATGATGCGAAGCGAGCTTGGCTTTCATAGCATCGTCGTCGGCAACGCGGAGCCGGAGTTGAAGGCATTGACGGGACCGCGGGTCTACCACGCGAACGCGCCTTTCGCCCGGGGCATCCAAGAGGGTCTAGAACGGGTCGGTTGGCTGTAACGGATGCGGCTGCCAGGC
>CAZERK010000514.1:0-343 GCA_964514515.1 uncultured Planctomycetaceae bacterium | reverse complement strand
GATGGCCTGGCGCGGCGCCCGTTCCGTGCGGAGTCCGACGCGAACTTGAAGGGAAGAAAGACAGCCGCCAGAAAGGCTGCCAGGAGAGTCACGAATGATCGCGCCGGGAGAAGACAACGTCTCCGGTCTTTCTGATCGGTTCGTAGGCTGCGGCCGCAAACACGTGTTGATGATTACGAACCACGGCGTCCACGAATGGCGGGTCGTCCCCGGTCTGCCGGATACCGGAGGCCAGAACGTCTACGTCAACCAGTTCACGGAGGCGCTGGTGGCCCAGGGCTACCGCGTCACGATCGTCAACCGCGGCGGCTACCCGCATCCCAAGACCGGCATCCCGCAGAAG
>CAZERK010000513.1:0-2865 GCA_964514515.1 uncultured Planctomycetaceae bacterium | reverse complement strand
CCCGACGCCCAGCCCCCCGCCCGCAAGAAGTCCTCCCCGCTGGCGCCCGTCCCGGCCGGCATCGAACGATCCATCTTCCTGATCCGCGGGCAGAAGGTGATGCTCGACGCCCATCTGGCCCGACTCTACGGCGCCAAGACGCGGGCGCTTGTCCAGGCCGTCAAGCGAAACCGCGAGCGATTTCCTCCAGACTTCATGTTCCAGGTGAACGAAGAGGAGTTTGAGGCGTTGAGGTCACATTCTGTGATCTCAAACGGCGGGCGCGGCGGGCGTCGCTATCGACCGTATGCCTTTACCGAGCAGGGCGTCGCCATGCTGGCCGGCGTTCTGCAAAGCCCCCGAGCGGTCGCCGTCCACGTCGAGATCATGCGGGCCTTTGTGCGGCTGCGGCAGGTGCTCGCCACGCACAAGGAACTGGCCGCGAGGCTGCACGCGTTGGAGAAGCAGTTCGTCCACAAGAGCAAGGAGCACGAGGCGCACATCCAACGCATCTACAGACTGCTCGACGAACTTATCAATCCCGTCGCCCCGCCGAAGCGGCAGCAGATCGGCTACCTCACCGAGAAGGGCGATCGATGAAGCATCGCACGTTTGCGCGTAGCGTCGGCCCCCTGCGGCCCACGCCAACTGCTGATTGGCCGCCCGCGCTGTCATGCGTTGGTCGTCCCGGCGCGCCGGGAACGCTGCATACAAACGCAAACCGGCATAGACGTGATCCGTGTCCGTGCGCGATGTGGTTGACGCGTGCAGACGCCGTCGAGACAGAGGCGGACAACAGGCGTGAGCTTTGCCGCGTATCGGATGGGCAGGCGGGGGTGACTATCGAACGACGACGATCGTGCCGGGTGCGGCCCGGAGCTGGGCGGCGGCGTTGCCCTGGTTGATGGCGATCTCCAACATGCCCGTCGAACCGACGACGGCCACGATCTCGCCCGGCTGCACGTCGCCGTACGTATAGCAGAGCGGGCCGACCCGAAGCGGACCGACGTAGACGTTCAGTCCGGCCGCGCTGCCGGCGACCACGCTGAGGTCAGCCTCGCTGATGTTGGTGATGAGGTTGCCGAAGCGGTCGATGTACAGCACCTGACCCTCGACGCCTCCGTGCGGCAGCGCCGTCGGGCGATCCAGGTTGAGGATTTCGAGTTCGCTGATCGGCGGTCCCACGTTCTCGAGCCGCATCCCTTGGGCGAGATGACCGGCGACCGGCGCCAGGACGTCGCGTCCGTGAAACGTGGCGCTGATCTCCTGTCGGAAGAGCCGCTGGTTCTCGATCACCCGCAACTCCTGCAAGCGAAAGTCGCGGTGCACGAGGCTGACCAAACCGTTGTCCGGCGCGAGGAAGGTCTGTCCTTCGTATCGGGCGGCGATCATCCGCCGCGTCGTGCCGACGCCGGGATCCACGACGGCGACGTGCAGCGTGCCCGCCGGAAAATGCTCGAAAATTTGGCGCAGGACGAACGCGCCGTGAATCACGTCGTGCGGCTGGATGACGTGGGTCACGTCGACGATCCGTGCATCGGGCGCGAGCTGGAGGATGACGCCCTTCATGCACGCCAGGTAATGGTCGGCCTCGCCGAAATCCGTTGTCAGCGTGATGATTCTCATGCCGCATCCTATCCGGCCGTCGCGAACCAATTTAGCCGCCTGGACAGACGGGGCAAGCAGGCCCTGCGAGCCTCTTTCCGGCAGCTTCGGGTACGAATCGAGCCGCTACACGCCGCACGCCAAAACGCAGGCGGGAATCTCATCGGACAACGTCCAAAGCGGGTTGTCCTCTGCCGAGTAGCTGCCATCGCCGGCAACGCCGCAACACGAAGCCTGCCAGACGGCAGGCGCCGCATCGGATTCCGGGATCAGGCAAGGTCGAACGTTCCAGGCCGGCTCAGGCAGGGCGAGTCCCAACGCGGAAGAAAGCGCCTCGGCGGCGCGCACGGCTCCAACGCCCGCTGAGGCCTCCTCCGCGACTGCCGGCCCGATGTTGTCGCCCGCCTCCGAAGCGCCCGCACGCGACGCAAAGGCATCCGCGCTCACCTCCGGAAGAGACGCAGTCGGCGGGCAGACCGCGCCGCCCTCCATCCCCCAGATCAAGTCGGCATGTATCGCGCCGAGGTTCGCAGACGCCATGTTGACGAGGAGCAGGCCGACAACTGCCATCGTAAGACATGCCAATCGAGCCCTGATAGCCCCTTGCGAGTATCCGGCGGTCATCGTTCTCTCCTTCCTCGGACAGACAGTCGTCAACTAACCGAGCACGGTCGCAACCGTTGCGCCTTCGCAGGCGTCTGAGCTTCGTCCGTGGCGTTCCATCGTTCCCCCGCCCGAGGCGGTTACGCACGGCTCCACGGAGCCCGAATGCCGATTTCGTCGACGAACCAGACAAGGCAAGAACCGGGGTCTGGGAGTAAGACTCAACTGGAAGATACTGAGAACGACCATCAGATCTCATGATTGGCTACCATGGCTTTTATTATCGGACTTGACGTCGCAAGACTCGCCTGACGATGTGACCAGTCGTGACGGCACGTTGCAGATACGCAACACGCCTGACGTAGAATCAGTCATAATACCTTATTCAAAAGCAAGTTATATCCTCGCCTGTCTGTTGTTGACGCCGGATGCGGAACGGAGCCTCGTGGAGGTCAGGCGGTCTTGGGCCTAGCCGGAGAAGTTTGGTCAGGTTGCCTGCGTTCCGCGGCGATAGGTTTTGGGGCGGCACGGGCGTACGTATAATGCGATCGGGCACGCAAGGACCACCCCAAGGGCAACGCGGTGACTGCCAAGCCGCGGATGGGGATTCTGGAAAGACTCGCGTCATGGAAGGCTCGCCATCGGACGATCGCTCGTCGGCGGCCAATCGTGGGACGG
>CAZERK010000512.1:0-2872 GCA_964514515.1 uncultured Planctomycetaceae bacterium | reverse complement strand
GGCCAAGCGGAAGGCGGCTGCCGCCGACCAGGAAGAATTCGACCGGGAGATCGCCAAGCTGGAGGAATTCAGGGCGGCCTGGCGGGAGACGGAGGACAAGGCCAAGGATCGGCTTGAGGCCTTGATGCTGGAGCGCGAGGCCGCCGCGGAGGCCGTGCCCGCCTCGGTGCTCGATGTGTTCAACCGCGTCGCTCGGAAGCATGAGGGCGAGGCGATGGCGCAGATCATCCGCACGCATCCCAAGCGGTCGGAGTACGCCTGCGAGGGGTGCAACATGGCTGTCACCATCGAGCAGGTCAACAGTATCCTGTCCCGTGACGACCCGACGCTGTGCAACAGTTGCGGCCGGATTCTCTTCTACGAGTCGCCGGCGGCGTCTCAGGCTCGTTGAGCGAGCGCGGCGTGCGACGGGGCCGTCGCGACGCCTTCCTTCAAAGATCGCCTGGCACGGTCAACGGTCGACAACGTTGGAATCAGTCGAGGCCGAATTCCGCTTTGGATCGCTATGGAGTTGACCATCTATTTCGACGGCGGGTCAAGGGGTAATCCGGGGCCTGCGGGCGCGGGGGCCGTCGTCTGCGATCCATCCGAGCAAATCGTTTATGAAGCGGGCTGGTTTCTGGGCCGCGCGACCAACAACATGGCGGAGTATCAAGGGTTGCTGCGCGCGTTGGAGGCCGTCGGACCCGCCAAGCCCCGCAAGCTGACCATCTACTCCGACAGCGAGTTAGTCGTACTCCAGCTCCAGGGGGCCTATCGCGTCAGGAACGAGAAGCTCAGGCCGCTCTTTGATGCGGTCCGGGCGCGGCTTGAGCAGACATCGGATTGGACCATTCAGCACGTGCCGCGCGCGATGAACACGCGGGCCGATGCGCTGGCCAACGCCGCGATGGATGCCCGGGGCGACGTCATCGTCGTCAACGGGCTGCCGGGGGTCTCGACGTCGGCGGGGGTCGGCCGGTCGAAGCGGACCGCTTCGAGGCGTCCGTCCGATGCGGTCGTCCCGGATGCGGCAGCGAGCCGGACGCCCGCTTCAGATCGCGCGGCAGCCGCAGAGGCTCGTCGCTGCGACGCCGCGTGCGATCGCGGCCAAGCGGTGCCTGACGCGCCGATGCCGCTTCGGCGACGGGTTCGCGTTCGTTGCCTTTCCGCGCCGCGGCGTGGCGTTTGTTCGGCGCCGTGTCGCGCTGGCGCGGAGTTCGTTTTCGAGCGGACTACGCCTGCTGGCATCTGCCTCGACGTCGCGGCGGAGTTGATCGAAGCCGTTCGCCTTTGCGCGGCTGCGGGCTTGGCGCAAAGCGTAACCTGTCCCGAACCGGACTGTGGAGCGCGCTTCTCGGTGTCGCCCGCGTAGCGGGGTTCGCCGGCAGCCCTTCTGAAAACCGATCGCGCCGTCAATCCGATGGCGCTGGGGCTCCGTCGCTCTGTGGTCGTCCGGCGGCCTCGTCGAAGATGCGCTCCATGATGCGGTGCTTGCCCAGGGACAGCCGCGGGATGACCTGGCCGTTGACGTGGACCGACGGGATGCGGCCTCGGTACAACACCGGCTTGCCAGCCCGGCAGTCCTCTTCAATTGCGATTTGGACCTCCGGATCGCTCATCTTCGCGAACAGGGCGTCGGGATCGAGGCCGATTTCCGTCGCCGCCCGTCGAAGCGTTTCGTCATTGAACTCCTTCTGATGCGTCATCATCCAGTCGTGCATCTTCCAATGCGCGTCCGATCCGCCCAACAAGCCCGCGGCCTCGACGGCCTGCGCCGCCCGGCAGCTCGATTCAAAGACGGTGCGGCTGACGGCGGGATTGCATCTCTGGTTGAACGGAAAATGCCGGAAGTCATAGCGCACGTCGTCGTGCTGCGCCAGGTACTTCCGGATGGTGGCGTCGGCCTGCGCGGTGCCTGGCTCGAGGTAATCTCCCCATGCAATGATCTGCACCTTGGCGTCTTCGGGCCCCCGTGCCCAGGAATGTTGGTCGGCTGGAAGGCGTCGTTTGGGCTCGGCGCGCCAGTCGCCGATGTACTTCTCGACGGCGGGCGGTGGATGGTCGTCTTCGGCCGTTCGGGGTGGCGGGTTCTGGGCGGCCACGGCGGCGACGGCGCGCGGGATGGCGTTGGGCGCGAAGACGCCGCGCAGCTCCTGACCGTTGATGAAGGCCATCGGCGTATACTGCAGGCCGAGCGCGACGCCCTCGGCGATATCTTCCTTGACGCGTTGCAGCGTCTCGTCGCTCGTCATCACCTGGACGAACGCATCTGGATCGTATCCCATCTCTCGAAGCCCCGCGGTGAGTTCCTCGTGCGAGAAACCGCCGCCGCGATCGAAGAGCCATTCGTGCATTTGCCAGAAGCCGTCGTTGCCTCGCAGAATGCCGGCCGCCTCCGCCGCCCTGGCAGCCCAACAGGCGTTCGGGTGCATGTTGGATCCGGCGAGGCTGTCGTTGCAGTCGATGCACATCGGAAAATGCTTGATGGACAGCGACACGTCGGTCCGCTCCGACATCATCTTGCGTACTTCTTTTTCGATACGGTTGCAGTCGACGCATTGGTAGTCCGTCAGCATGACGACGCGCACCGGCGCCGCCTCGGATCCCTGCCGCCAGCGCCCTGTGAACCCGCGGGGTTTCGTTGCGTCGCCCGTCGGCGCGGATGCCGCGGACGTCTCGGACGCGTGGCCGGCGTCGATCGTGCGGGGCGGATTCTCCGAACCGCCTGATGCTGTCGCGGCGCCGGACGTGTTGGCGTCGGCGTTTGCATGCGTCGGCGGCGTGTGGTCGGGGGTCCGGTGTGCGTCGGCGGCGCTGATGGTCGCGATGGAGTCGGGAAGTTCCGCTTCCTGCTGGGCGGGCATTTGTTGCCTTGGGCGACGAGCGGCGC
>CAZERK010000511.1:767-2877 GCA_964514515.1 uncultured Planctomycetaceae bacterium | reverse complement strand
CTCAACACAGACCAATCCACTGGCTTTCAATAGCTTGGTGAGAAATGCGGGCTAGCCTGCATTTCTCACCGCGTGAAGTAATTCGTGTTCTGATTGGCTGTTGGCGACAGCAAAGCTGTGTGCGTGAAGTGGGCTGCCAGGCGCTTGTGCCCGAAGGGCGAATTCTCGACTCGTGTTGATGGGTTTGATCGCCGTTTTCGGTGGTGCCAAGGCCGTTTCGGCAGAGACTCTCCGCGGCCCGGATCGGGCTTGTACACCAGGGCGGCAAAATCACCGGTCGACGCGAGGCCTATCCGGGGTCGACGCGAGGCCTATCCGGTCGGCACCGTCGGACCGGCGACCAGCGGACCGCGAAGGTGGGCCAGCACCTCGGAGAAGATCCGAGCATACGGGCAACTCTGGCTCAGCCAGACCCATACCTTGCGAACCGTCACCCGCACTTGGGCTCCGATCTTGAGTAGTTTCTCGCGGATGGTCTGGCACTGGGCTGCGGCCAGGGACGTGCCTTCCAGTCCCAAGCGTCGCAAGGCCTGCATCAGCACATAGGCCACCGAGCTGAACCACAGCCGCTGCTGGTTGGCCCGCATCGTCTCGGCGCTGCACCGATCGGCGAACAGATACAACTGCTGTTCCTTGATACGGTTCTCCATTTCCCCACGGGCACAGTACTCTTCTTCGTACAGAACCCGGGCCTCCATCTCCTCGGCCGGTAGCGACGTCACCACGAAACGCGGGTTGGGCCCTTTCTCCAGGTGCTCGGCCTTGCCCACCACCCGACGCGGGCAACTCCAACTCTCCAGCGTCTGGTAGGGGAAGTCCTTGAACACCCGGCTGGCCTGACCGCTGGATTCGCACATCTGCCGGGCCTGCTCCAACTCCGTCGCCAATTCCGCAATTAACCGGGCGTTTTTGGCCAACCCCAGCAGGTAATCCACCTCATGGGCCTCACACCAGGCCATCAGCTTCTCCCGGCAGAAGCCGGAGTCGCCGCGGATGACGATCTGGACCTGCGGCCATGCCTGCCGGATCTGTTCCACGATCCGGGCCAGGATCTTCACGCTCCCCGCCGAGCCGTCGACACACCTCGGCCGCAGCCGGGCGGCCAGCAGGAACTCCCCGCAGAAAATGTACAGTGGCAGGTAGCAGTAGTTCCCATAGTAACCGTGGAAGAACCGGCCTTGTTGGTTGCCGTGCAGAATCGAATCCGTGGCATCCAAGTCAATTACGATCCGCTTCGGCGGCTGGGCCTGAGCCTGTAGAAAGACCTCCACGAAGAACCGCTCGACCTTCTTCTTGTTCACCACAATCTTCTTGTAGCGGCTATCTTTGGTCGCGTCAGCGGGGGTCAGCTCCAAGCGGTTCAAGGTGCTCTTGCCCGCCAGGGCCTTGCCGCGATCTCGCTCCCGCAGGCGAGTGCGGCCAGTCGGGTCGGCCTTGCCCACCAGAACCGCCAGGAGCGGATCGTGCCGCAGGTCATCGTGGTCGCTCAGGTCTTCGTAACCCAGGGCCAGACCGTACACGCGCTGGGCCACTAACTCTTCAACCGTGTGCTCGATCAGGTCACCGTCGCGGTGGTCGGTGAAGCAGACCGCGAACTGGCCGATGATCCCCGTTCGCCCTTCCACCTCCCGCAACAGCAGCCCGCCGGCGTCCGAAGTGATGTCCCCGCCGCAAAAACCACCCACTACTTCACGCCCGCCAAGACCGTGAAATTCGAACGTCGCCGTGTTACACTCTGTCGCCATCAGGGCTGTCTCCTCGTGTGGGCACAAATCTTTGTTGCCAAATGGATTTATGCCAGAGAAGACGGCCCTTTTCTATACCCTTGGTGAGAAAAAGGGGCTAGTTCCTTACGTTCGCCGACTGGATATCGTGGTCGGTACTCGATCTTAATACGCTGGGCATCATATGGAATGCGATAGACGACCTGCTCATACTCGTTCTCAGTATCTCTCCTCACGTTCACGAGCTCATAGTCAGTCTCGTAATTTGGTTTCTCTTTATCATCGCCAGACAGCCGGTAGTTCCACGCGTCTGCCTCGATCACATATACGAAGAAAGGGGCATCTAATCGCAGCGGGGGAGACCTCGGCCCCCACTGTATCAGCAC
>CAZERK010000511.1:0-757 GCA_964514515.1 uncultured Planctomycetaceae bacterium | reverse complement strand
TTAACCATCTGCCGCATCTGCCTCACATCATGCACCCGCACCATTGCCACGCCCTCCAGGGCGCAGTGGGCGACCACGGCCGCGGTGCCCATCAGGCGCTTGGCGGGGTCCGGCTCGTTGAGCAGCTCGCCGAGGAAGCGCTTGCGGGAGGGGCCGACGCAGACCGGCCGGCGGGCGGTGAAGACGCGGATCGAGCGGAGCAGCGACAGGTTGTGCTCCAGGTTCTTGCCGAAGCCGATGCCGGGGTCGACGATCATGCGGGCCGCGTCCACGCCGGCGGCGGCCAGCGATTCCGCCCGAGCCTCGAAGAAGGCGGCGACTTCGGCGACGACATCGCGGTAGCTCGGCGTCTCCTGCATGGTTCGCGGCGTGCCTTGCATGTGCATGACGACGAACGGCACGCGCCGCTCGGCGAGTAGGCCCGGCATGGCCGGATCGTCGCGGACGCCGGAGATGTCGTTGACCATGTCCGCCCCGGCGTCGAGGGCCGCCGCCGCCACCGCCGCCGACTGGGTGTCGATGGAGATCGGGACCGCAACGCCGTTCTCTCTGGCCTCGCGGATGACCGGTACTACGCGGCGGATCTGCTCCTCCGGCGGCACGGCCTCGGAGCCCGGCCGCGTGGATTCGCCGCCGATGTCGATCACGTCCGCCCCTTCCGCCGCCATTTCAACTGCCCTGGCGACGGCCTTGCCCGTCTCGGCGTACAATCCGCCGTCGCTGAAGCTATCGGGCGTGACGTTAAGGATGCCCATGC
>CAZERK010000510.1:0-2889 GCA_964514515.1 uncultured Planctomycetaceae bacterium | reverse complement strand
GGAGCAATGCACGTATCCGCTCTACCGCCTGCCGCCCGGCTTCGTGAAGGACGCCGAAGGCAACCCGGTCGGCGGTCCCTGGCACACGCGCCAGGAGATCGAGACGAGCAACGAGCTGGCCGGCAACGAGATCGTCTGGCTGCCCGCCCGCTTCGAGGCCTACGTCGTGAGCGTGCAGGGGTCCGGCTTCATCCGCCTGGAGGACGGCTCGCTCTACGAGATCGGCTACGCCGGCCACAACGGCCGCGAGTACACGTCCGTCGGCCGAGCCCTTGTCGCCGACGGCAAGGTCGATCGCCGCAAGCTGTCGCTCGACAACATGATCCGCTACTTCAAGGACCACCCGGAAGAGCTCGACCAGTACCTCTATCAGAACGAGCGTTACATCTTCTTCCAGGATTCCAAGGGCGGCCCCTACGGCTGTCTCGGGCAGCCGGTGACGCCGTATCACAGCATCGCCACCGACAAGGACATCTTCCCCCGCGCGTGCCTCGCCTTCATCGATACCTGGGTTCCGCAAGGCGCCGATGACAACCTGCGGCCTTTCCGCAGCTTCGAGTTGGACCAAGACCGCGGCGCCGCGATCCGCGCCCCGGGCCGCAGCGACATCTACATGGGCGTGGGCGAGGAGGCCGGCAAGGTTGCCGGCTTCACCTATAGCGAAGGCAAGCTCTATTACATCTTCGTTAGGGAAGGCGTGTCCGCGCCCCAGACGGCCGAGTCGGCGGAGGCCGCTGAGCAGTCGCCATCAGACTGATCGAGCCCGGGCAATCCAAGCCGTTCTGCCTCTGACGTCCGTTGCCCAAGCGCGAAGGACAATAGAGGTCATACCGCGCGTCGACAGGGGTGGGGGATCCTCTGAATCGCGTCTCGAAAGCCGCCAGCCTCGGCCGGCGGGTAGCTTCTGCTGCCCAGACGCCCCCATGCCTGGCAACCTCCATCACGCAAGGCGATACGACTCGTCTGGCGTGGCCACCCCTCGGCCAAGGCCGAGGGCTCCCCAAGGAATCCGACCGATGCAAGACGTGCGAGAATCCCGGCGCGCCGGGATTCGCACGAGGAGGGCGTTTCACGGCCGGATGCCAACCGAATCCGCCAAGCCGGTATATCGCTTGGAACCGATGCCGAGCTGCGGCGCCCCTTCGGGCCAGACGCTGAGATTGACGCCCACGTCGTCAAGCGAGCGGTCGATGTCGAAGGCGATCGCCGTGTACCATCGCGGCCATTTGCGGATGTAGACCAGCTCCGTCGTGTAGTTCCGGCCGCGGTCCAGGTCGTAGTACTCGCGGATGCCGACGGTGTGCTTCTCGTTGAGCTTGTAATTGGCGCCGCCGCCGAGCAGGCTGTTGTTCGTGTCGTGGATGTACCGCCAGCCGACGAAGTAGCCCAGCCGCGGCTCCCGTTCGACGGCCAACGAAACGTTGCTCGTGCCCACGTTGCCGTTATTCCAGTCGTAAACGCCGTCGTACACGACGACGGTCGAATCGCTGATGCGATATTGGAAGTTCATCGCCAGGAAGTTCGACGAGATGCTGTCCTCGGGCCGGCTGTAGATGAAATCGCCGTGCGTGTTCTCGTCCGGCTCCGAGTTGTTGAAGAAGCCGGCTTCCACGTCGAACACGATCCAATCGACGGATCGCCATCGGCCGGGCCCGCCGCGCTGCGTTTGCCACCGCTGGCGCACGCCGACCGTGCCGCCGCCGAAGTCGGCGACGTCCTCGACGCCGGGATCGAAGGGCGTCAGATCGAGGGGGTCCTTGTTGGAATGCGCATTCCAGACGGTCGCGTCGGTCTTGATGACGTGCCGCAGGCGGTGCAGGTCCAGCAACTCTGACTCGACGGTGTCGTCGACCTTACTGAAGATCATGTTGCTCTGCACGCCGTAGGAGGCGAGATAGCGGCCGGCGCCGCCGCCGCCGGTGCTGTCAGGCGTGTCGTCCCAACCGCCGGCGCGTCCCATGACGTACGGCGTGACCTTGAGCGGCCCGAGCGCCGGCAGCGGGAATTGAAGCTCGTCGCGCGTGTCGCCGCGGACGACGGAGCCGGTCGAGCCCGTGTTGTCCCACCACCGCTCGGAGTCTTCGTTGAAGTCGCGGCGATTGTCGTGGCGGTAGCGGACCACGCCGGCGCGGGACTCGCTGTACAGCGTCGCGACGTCGCCGAGCGGCTCACCGATCAGACTGAACATGCTTTCCGGCAGATGCTCGGTCTGCGTCAGGAACTCGTTGATCCGCCAGTTGGCGAGCGTCGAGAACTGCCAATTGTCCCGTCGCTTGACCAGGTAGATCGCCGTCTCCTGGTCCTTGCCGTTCTCCCATTCGTTCCGCTCGTAGGACTCGAGGAAGTTGTCGTCGCTGATGTAGGCGCCTTCGAGCGACAACTCCCAATCCTGCGGGAGGAACTGCCGATGCCGCCAGAGAACGCGGCCCCGCTGATCCGTGTCGGGCGTGCCGCCCCGTCCGCCGCCCAGATCATCGTCGCCCTTATCGTAGACGTAGTAGCTGCGGAAGAGGCCCATGTAGTCTTCTTGCTCGTAGTCCAGGTCGATCCCGGTCGCGGGGCCGCGGTCCGTGAAGTAGTCCATCTTGAGCGTGGCGTCGTATCCTTCAGGCTGCTGGAGACCCAGGAGGTTGAACAGGTACCATCGCGTCTCGAAGACCGCCCCGAAGTCGCTCTCGTAGCCCACGCGCGCGCCGCGGAAGGCCATGCGATCGCGCGAGAAGTCGCCGCGGGAGAACGGCCAGTAGGCGACGGGAACGCCCTCGACGTTCAACGTCGTGTTGTACGCCTTGTAGGTTCCGGCCTCGACGCCGACGACCTCATCGCGCTCGTTGCGAGGCGTGCGGTCCTGCAAGTAGACCTTCTCCGCGCCGATCGACACGTGCGGGG
>CAZERK010000509.1:0-2896 GCA_964514515.1 uncultured Planctomycetaceae bacterium | reverse complement strand
CGGCTGTTTAGGTAGGACGCGCCCATGTCCTCGTACAGCGCGTCGATCAGCTCCGCCGCGTCCTCGACGGCCAACGACGAACTCTCCTTCATCGCATTCGACTTCGCGAATAGCGTACCCAATCTCGCCATGTAGGCATCAAACCGAACCCTTTCTTCGGGGGTCAAGTCATCCAACGGGTCACCCAGCTCGACGCCGGCTTCCTCCGCGGCTAGTGCTTTCGCCTCCCATTCCGCCTCCTCTTTGGCCGCCTCAACCATGTCCTCGCGCGTGACCGGCGGCGACACCGGCGGCAGCTTCCGCACCGGCTGGGCGTCGGCCGGACAAGCCATGACCATGACCGCGCACACGCATACGGCTTTCCGAATCATCGTGATGTCTCCTTGGAAACAGTTCCGCGCAATGGCAGCGGCGGTGCTTCGATGCGCCGCCGGCCACGCGCGCGGAAAGGCCGTTGCGTGCTACGCCGACTCGATTTCATCCGACTCAGGCTGGATCTGTGGCGGCTCCCCCTCCAAGTCAGCCTCCTGCTGCTTCGGCCAAACACTAGAGCACCTGGAATAGCAGGCCTTGAGCCATGCCCGCATCTTCTTTGTGGTGTCCTTGGGATAGGCCCGGTTACAGCACTGATTGCATTGCGTCAAGTCGTTGCAGTGCCCCGCGCAATCACCGACGAAATTGCCACCCCGCGGGTGATTGCAATCCACGACGCGCCCCGGATCGTCCGGTTCGTCCGCCGGTGCCGACGACGCCACGAGGGTGGCCGCTGACAGGCAGACCGCCACGACCAGGAATAGAACCCATTCGCTCTTCATGGTAGGACTCCTTCAGAAGATGGAATGCGTCTTGTCTCTCGCGGCACGATTCAGGCGTGAGACGCCTCTCCGCGAAAGACTGCGTGCTTTGCAATGCAGCTATGCACTATATCGACAAATTGCCGACAGGTCAAGAGCCTCTGGGGCGGAAATCGAATCACAAACGTGATCGGCGTGCAATCGCTCAAACGTGCCAGTTTGTGCTCGATGCCAGGGCGGTTGCACCCCATGACAAAGCCACGGCAGCCCCCAACTCGAACCGCGATTTGTGAAATGGATGATTGCGATAACAACAGCGGTCGACGTGCCGCGTTCCCGGCGCGCCGGAACGGCCGACGCCAGCCGCTGATTGGTTGCCCGCTCTGCCATGCGGCGCCCGCAGGAGGGCGACGCGACTCGGAAGAGCAAGGCGCTTTAATGCAAACCAAAGGCGGGCTCGTCGCCGAGACGCTGCATGAAGTCCCGCAGCCGGGTGCGCCGTTGCCGATCCGGCGGTCGCCCCGCGTACTGAGCCTCGTAGAACCAGGCGACGAACTCGGGCAAGTCGGCCAAGTCGTGGTAGCGGTCGGCCAGACTGGCGGCAAACTCGCGGGGCGTCAGGTGCGGCGCTCGGACGTGCCCTTTGCGTGCGAGCAGGCGGACCAATCGGTCATAGAAGCGAGCCTCGAACCGTCGACGCACCTGCCGGCCGTCCCGGCGGCGGCTCGGGAGGTACTCGCGGAGCAGTCGTTGCAGCATCCAGAAGAGGCGCAGAACCAGTAGAACGAGAACCGCGCAGAGGCCGAGGAACATCCAGTAGACGACCCTCTGCCACCACGGCAGCAGCTCCGGTCCCCAGAAGAACGACCGACACGTCTCCCCGAACGACGTGGGAGAGTCGGCCGAAAAGGAGAGGCTGCCGAGCCAATCGCGAAACTGGTCCGTCAGGCTCTTTCGGCTGGCGACGTCGAACGAGACGACGAATAGCGACCATTTGAATTGAAGCGAGTCGATCAGGAGGCGAATCCGGGTCCAAAGGCCGGTAGAGGCGAGCGTACGCGATTCTCCCGCGGCAGGCGTTGGATCGAACACGATCCAGCCCCGATCGTGAAGAAACACCTCGACCCAGGCGTGCGCGTCCTTCTGACGAACTTGGTAGAAGCCTCCGACCTCGTTGTAGAGGCCGCCGCAGTACCCGCTGACCAGCCGCGCGCGGATGCCAACGGCCTGGCACAAGAGGACCATCGCCGACGCGAAGTACTCGCAATGCCCTCGCTTGTTCTCGAACAGGAAGTCCTCGATCGGATCGCCGCCGCCGCTGGCCGCCCCCCGCCGCAGCGTATACGCGAACTCGCCCGACCGCAGGTAGTCGCAGACGCGCTGCGCGATGAACGGCTGCGACTCGGGCTCCGTTGGATCGCCGTAGTGCGCGGCCAACTCCCTGGCAAACGCCGCCACCGGGGGCGGAACGGCGGACGGCCCGTCACGCGGCGTGAGCGGCTGGGCCTCCAGCCTCCGCGTTTGTGGCGTGGAAACGGCCAAGGAATGGATTACGTAATGGGCTGCACCTCGATGGGACGTCTGAACCTCCAACGCCAAGTCCTTGCGATCCTGACGGACGTGCTCGATGTCCGTCGAGCCAAAGCTCAACGGCGGATACATCGAGAACAAGACGCCGTTGTCCGACCGAGCCAACCAGAAGTGCTGTTCGATCGTGCGCTCGTTGGCCAGCAAGCGTCCGCTGTTAAGGAGCGAGCCGGGCATCCCCAGCCCGCGCCCCGCGAAAACGACCGGACGGACGGACGGCGTTCGGTGCCAGCGGCCCTCGTAGTAACGGTCGAACGTTCTTCCTCGCAGGTAGGGCTTGAAGTCCTCTCCGCCGACGACCTTGCCGTCCACCGTGAACCGGGCTCGCATCACCGGCGTGGGGTCTTCGAGGATCGGCGCGTCGTCCAGGCGAACCTCATCCGCCCAGCCCGTCACGGAAATCGGGACGGCTCGGCGAACGCCGAACAGCAGTCCGTGTTCCCAGTCGCGAGGGATCAGGACGAAGACGATGGCTGCGATGAGCGAGAGGCCGACCGCGGGGCTCGCCGTCACGC
>CAZERK010000508.1:0-2898 GCA_964514515.1 uncultured Planctomycetaceae bacterium | reverse complement strand
AGCGCATTCGCGGAGGCCTCTACGTCCTGTACTCAGAGTACGACCGCATCCTCAACAACGTCGTCTGGTACACGGGGACGGTCGACCGCAGCTCCGCGGCGGAGGGCGTCGCCGGGCTGGAGGGCTTCCGCCTGCCGCGCCCGCTCACGGAAAACGCCCGGATGCAGTACGACAAGCTGCACAACGTCGCCCACCGGCCGGAGTTCGCGGACTTCGGCTACGGTGGCGGGCACACGGATTGCACACGGAGAGAGTTCATCCGGGAGTACATCTCGGCCGTCCTGCTCGGCGATCCGGCGAAGCTCACCGGCACGCGAGGACGGCTGGAACGCGAACGCACGTACCGCCGACCACCGGAGACGACGCAACCCGCTTCGCGGCCCGCAGTCAGCCCTGCGCGCATCTAACTCGATGCTGCAAGCTCTCAACACGGGGGCGGCTTGCTTCGCGTAACGCTGGATCGCGTCTGACGGGGGGCGTGCCTGTTTTCCAGCGATGGCGTCACGCGTTCCAGAAGGCGAGAGGTCGAGGACGCCTGTTCTGATCCTGCCAATCGCTCCCGGAAGACTTGGCCGAGGACGGACGAACTGGGCTCCGCAGCATCTCGTTAACGAAGAGGGGCGAGGCCGCATTCACGCCCTAGCCCCGGAAGTTCTGCCGAACGGTCATCCGCCGCCTGCCTGATGGATCAGACCACGCCTTGGGCCATCATGGCGTCGGCGACCTTCATAAAGCCGGCGATGTTGGCGCCGAGGACGTAGTTGCCCGGCTGGCCGTACTGCTCCGCCGTGCGGTGGCAGTTCTGATGGATGTTGATCATGATCTGGTGGAGCCGGTTGTCCACCTCCTCGCGGGTCCAGGCGAGTCGCATGGCGTTCTGGCTCATCTCGAGACCCGACGTGGCCACGCCGCCCGCGTTCGCCGCCTTGCCCAACCCGTAGAGGATCTTGCTCTCGAGGAAGACCTTGACCGCGCTCGGCGTGCTCGGCATGTTCGCGCCTTCGGAAACGCAGAGACAACCGCTCTTCACCAGGTTGTTGGCGTCGATCTCGTTGATCTCGTTCTGCGTGGCCGACGGGAGAGCGACGTCGCACTTGACCTCCCAAAGCGGGTTGCAATTCTTCTTCGAATCGATGTCTTGGTAGTGTGCCTTGGGGTACTTCTGCACGTATTCCTTGATTCGACCGCGGCGGTTGTTCTTGAGGTCCATGACGACCGCCAGCTTCTCCGGCGTGATGCCCTCCTCGTCCACGACGAACCCGTTGGAGTCTGAGAACGTGAGGACCTTGCCGCCAAGCTGGAGCACTTTTTCAGCCGCGTACTGGGCCACGTTGCCCGAACCCGAGACAACGCAGCGCATGCCCTTCAAGCTCTTACCGCGGGTCTTGAGCATCTCTTCCGCGAAGTACACCTGGCCGTAGCCCGTGGCCTCGGGGCGAATCAGGCTGCCGCCCCAGGTCAAACCCTTGCCGGTCAGAACGCCTTCGAACTTGCGGGTCAATTTCTTCTATTGGCCGAAGAGGAAGCCGAGCTCGCGGCCGCCGACGCCGATGTCGCCCGCGGGCACGTCGACATACTCACCGATGTGCCGGTAGAGCTCGTTCATGAAGCTCTGGCAGAATCGCATGACTTCATTGTCGCTCTTGCCCTTGGGATCGAAGTCGGAGCCGCCCTTGCCGCCGCCCATCGGGAGCGTCGTCAAGGCGTTTTTGAAGACCTGCTCGAAGCCCAGGAACTTGATAATCCCGAGGTTGACGGACGGGTGGAAGCGAAGGCCGCCCTTGTATGGGCCGATCGCGCTGTTGAATTCCACTCGCATGCCGCGGTTCACCTGGACGTCGCCGGCGTCGTCCAGCCAGGGAACGCGGAACAGGATCACGCGCTCAGGCTCCACGATCCTTTCGAGCAGCTTGGCCTTGCGAAACTCCGGGTGCTTGTCCAGGGCTGGGACGAGAGACTCAACGACCTCCTCCACGGCCTGATGGAATTCTTTCTGCTCCGGGTTCTTGGCGATCACACCCGCCATGAAATCGGTCACGAACTTAGCCGCCATGTCCTATTCTCCTTGTACCTGTTTAGTTGCCCATTCAACCCGCCGGAGACATCCGCAGGTGTGACTGCTAGAGAAAGACGCTCACGTCGGAGGTTGCCATGTTCGTCAAACGCCTGACAGCCGCTCTCCGACGCCCGCGAGGAACGGCCTCCCGTGCAGGAGCAACATCCGCTCCTCAGGGGATGAGGCACGTTCCGCGAGCCACGCGCGTTTTCACGCCATGCCTGGACTCACGCTGTCGGCATGTTCCCGTGAAGGATCGCCGCTCTTGCTGTAGGCTGACTTCCGTCCGTGGAAACCCTCCGGAATCTCCGCCCGGATGCGCCTTCGAGGTCGAAACACAATAGCCTACCGGTTCTGAAGACAAACGCAAGAGCCGTGCCAAGAGCGCGACAGCCGTCTTGCCGGCATTTTGTATCCAATTGCCGAGAAGGGCCATCCTTCTCCCGACCCAAGGCGTCGGGACCGGCTTGCGTCCGACGGCGGGCGCCCGTCGCCTGAGCGTGGGCACGAACAGAGCCGTCCGCCGTAGCGGAGGGAGCGGTTTGCGGGCCCAGCGTGAGGACTGCTCCGTGATCCCGATCCATCGGGACGGCTCTGACAGCGAGAATCCGATTGCTCGGCCCTTCCGCGTCTCAGATGCAACAGGGGCTTGCAGATGGGGATGACTTCTGGGATACTGGCCAGACTTTGCGTTTTGAGGCCGTAGGGGCCAACAGGAGAACCGCCGATCATGTATGCCATAGTCGAAGATGGGGGCAAGCAGTACCGCGTTCAGAAGGGCGACACGATCTTCATTGAAGACCGCAAGCTGCCGGACGACGCGAAGACGATCGAGTTCGACC
>CAZERK010000507.1:0-2898 GCA_964514515.1 uncultured Planctomycetaceae bacterium | reverse complement strand
CGTCGGAAGAGTTGGCCGCGCAGGCCCAGGCCGTCAAGGGCATGGTGAACGAGCTGGTGAGTCTGGTAGACGGCGGCCGCGGAGGTTCGAACGGTCGGGGCCGCGGCCGCGCCACAGATGCCAGGACCTCGTCCATGCGTTGCTCGGGAGCGTCGCCGTTTGAGCTGGCTGCCGACGTCCCTGAGCCATCAAAGCCGGCGCCTCCCAGCCAACGAGCATCCGGGATCTGCGACGCCAGGGGTTCCCAATCGCGTCACGCCGTCAAGGAGGACGAGAGGCGCCTGGAAGCGTTCTAGCTACTGGAACCGCCGGGTCCTGAGCGGCGTTGGGGGTAGGTCGCCGGCGTGCCCGAGTCTGGCTTTCGTTGCGGTTGAGCCGCTGGTGCGCAAGATGCCTCGAAGGACGCTGCGTCGCTCTCGGCAAGAGAGCCGGTTCAACTGGCGCGCGGCATACAGCGGGCGTCGCGAAGGAGGATGCCGCCATGCGTCATCGAGCCCCGGTCTGGTGCGACCGGGGCTTTCCATTCGTCCAGCACCCGGAGCCTCTGGCACGTTGACGGGGCAAGGGCCCCGCTCGAACGGTCTGGGTGATCCCACTACAATGACTCGGTGGAGAGGCGCGTTGCCGAGAACCACGGGGGTGGCGCGTCGTGCCTGTGGGCGTCGGGACAGAGGCGTCATCTCCAGATGGGACCTCTGTGTTCGGACGAGCGCCGGAGCGGGTCGTCCGACGCGCGTGGCACCTGATACACAAGTCCGGCCAGCTGCGGACGGGAGCGCGAGCGTGAGCAACGAGACTTGCGTCAAAGGCAAAGCGGTGATCGTGACAGGCGCTGGGCGGGGCATCGGCCGGGCGATCGCCCGACGGTTGGGCGTCGCGGGGGCGAACGTTGCCATCGCCGCGAGAACGCATGAGCAGTTGGACGAAACGCGAAAGATGGTCGAACGGGCCGGCGGGCGGATTCTGGCCGTGGCGGCGGACGTTTCCCAGCCGGACGATGTGCAACGAGTGATTGACGAAACGCTGTCCGTGTACGGCCGTATCGATGCGCTGGTCAACAACGCCGGCACGGCGCCGCTGGCGACGATTGATCAGATGGAACCGCACGTCTTCGACACGATCGTCGACACGAACGTGCGAACCGTGTACCTGTGCAGCCGCGGCGTTTGGCGGGCGATGGCGGACGGCGGCGGCGGCGCGATCGTCAATATCTCGTCCTTGGCCGCGTACGATCCGTTTCCTGGCTTCGCCGCGTACGGTGCGGCAAAGGCGTTCGTGGTCGCCGATACGATGGCGCTGGGGCATCCGCGTCTATGGCGTCGCACCGGGCGCCGTGGAGACCGAAATGCTCCGCGGCGCTTTCCCGGACTTCCCGGAGGACAAGACGCTTCAGCCGGACGACGTGGCGGCGGTGGTCGAGATGCTGCTGACGCCCGCTTGCCGCTATATTTCGGGGCAGACGATCATCGTGAAGAAGGGGTGACGGCACACGACGGCGGCCGATCTGGAGACCGTGCAGCCGACACGGCCGGGCGGCGAGGGCGAACGACGGGGGGCTTGGACCGTAGGCCGCGACCGGCACGGCAGGTCCTCGAACAGAACCTTCCTGCCCGGCATTCGTATGCGATGCGACGGATGAACGTTTCCGTCCGGAAGTCGCCGACTTCCGACATGGCGGCGGGGGCGCCGCTTGCCGATGTTTGGGTCGACGCCGAGCCGGTCCGGGTAAGACGGTTCGACAAGCCTGGGACTGGCTCCCGGCGATCGCGGCAATCGCTACGAAAAGCGAGAGGTCGAGGACGCCTGTCATGGTTCTGTTTGAGGGGCTAGAATAACGGCCTGCCCGCGGCCCGACGCCGCCTCGATGTGGGGGAAGGAACACCGCCCGGCAGGGGAGGTATCTCCGAGGCATGTTTGTCGTCAGTTGTGCGATGGTGCTCGTGCTTCTTCTCGGAACGGAGGCGGTCGCCTGGGGACCCGCGACCCACATCCAACTCGCGTCAGACCTCTTGAGCAATCTCTGGATGCTGCCGGCCGCCGTCGGCGCGCTGCTTGTGCGACATCGCCAGGCCTTCGAATACGGCTGCGTCGCGACGGATACGGTTTTTGCCAAGAAGCTCAGCAAGGTCAAGCAGTCCTGCCATCATTGGTCGACCGGCTTCGGCCTGCTCGACTCCGCCCCGAGCGACGAGGCGACGGCCTTCGCTTACGGCTACTTGGCGCACTTGGCCGCCGACACCGTCGCCCATAACAAGTATCTGCCGCGGCAGATGGCCGTCAGCCGTTCGACCGTCTCCTTCGGCCACCACTATTGGGAGCTGCGGGCCGACTCGGTCGTCATGCATGCGCATTGGGCGGCCTTGCGCCAAACGCTCCGCGGCGGGCATCCCGATTTGGAGGAGATGCTCGAAGAGCGCCTTCGCCAGACGCTCCTGTCGTACAGGACGAATCGCGTGCTCTTCAAACGCATGAACCTGCTGGCCAGCGAGCGGGTCTGGCGGCGGTCCGTCGCGTTCTGGTCCCGGTTGTCCCGATTCGGGCTGCGGGAGGGGCTGCTTGCCGGCTACTGGGCCGAATCGCTCGACCGCGTCGCCGACGTGCTCTCGCGCGGTCGCTCGTCGTCGCTGCTCTACGAGGATCCCAACGGAAACGCGGCGCTGGATTATGCACGGGCGCAGCGCAAACAGTTGCGCCAGCTCAAACGAGCCCGGATTCCGCACGCGCACATCATCCGCGAGGCGGCTGCCGGGCACGCGCCGACCTTCGATGGCCAATCCGCCCGCGCGTCAGCCGCGTGCCGTGAGGCTGAATCGTTGTTGGCGTCCGCCGCGGCGGATGAAGTGACGTGCGGATGCGCGTCAGCCTGAACGCGGGGCTAATCGATCCGGGCCGTTAACG
>CAZERK010000506.1:0-2898 GCA_964514515.1 uncultured Planctomycetaceae bacterium | reverse complement strand
GTTCCTGTACGACACGCGCGGCTGCGCCCTTGGCGGCGCACAGGTCCACGACTGCAAGCTCTTCCTGGAGCATTATCGCGACCTGGGCCAGGCCGGACCGTGTACGGTGATCGGGTCGGGGGACCGCATGAACGCGGTCGCGGCCGGGATGCTCAACGCCCTGATGGTCCGCGCGATGGACTACAACGACATCTACTGGAAGCAAGACCCGTCGCACCCGTCGGATTTGGCGTCGGCGCCGCTGGCGATCGCGGAATGGAAACGCCTGTCGGGTCGGGACTTGCTCGTGGGCCTCGTGCTCGGTTGGGACTTGACGATGCGGCTGTGCCACGTCGCCGTGCCAGGTATTCGAGAGCGCGGCTGGCACCATGCCACGCTCATGGCATACGCCACGCCGGTCGTGGCGGGCAGGATGCTGGGCCTGACGTGGCAACAGGTGCAGCACGCGATCGGCATCGCGGCCTGCCATCGCTTCACGCTCGGCTGCGCCGTGGCCGGCAAGCTGACCATGATGAAGAACACCGTCAGCCCGATGAGCACGCGCGACGGCATCGAGGCGGCCCTGCTCGCAGCCCGGGGCTACACCGGCCCGGAGGGCGTGATCGAAGGCAAGGAAGGCATGGAGCATTGCCTGAGCAAGGGCTATCCCGGCCAAGGCCCGGACGGCAAGAGCTGGGACTATGGTTGGATCACGGACAAGTTGGCGACCACGCTGGAAGGCGGAAAGGACCCAGCCAACGGCGTCGGCTGGATGATCACGCAATGCGGCATTAAGGGGTATCCGATCGAAGCCCTGATGCACTCGCCGGTCTCCGCGACGCTGCACCTGATGAGGGCCAACGACCTGAAGGCGGAGGACGTGGCATCCGTGCTGATCGAGTCCATCGCCCGGGCGGCCGACATCCTGAGCGACCCCGCCAAGTACGATCCGCAGAGCAAGGAGTCCGCCGACCATAGCCTGCCCTACTGCATCGCCGCGGCCGTCGCCGAGGGGCGCGTCACGCCGCTGGAGTTCAAGGAGGACAAGCTCTGGGACAAGCGCCTACGGGCGCAGATGCAGAAGGTCAAGGTCGTCGCGAATCCCGACTTCGAGAAGGCCTTCCCCGCCAGGCAGTGCACACGCGTCACGATCCGGACGACGGACGGCCGGTCGTTCACGCACGCGATGGACTATCCCAAGGGCGATCCGCGCGACCCCATGTCCGTGGAGGAGCTGGACGTCAAGTTCAACGCCCTGGCCGGTCCGATCCTGAGCGAGCGGCGCCGCCGCGAATTGAAGGACTGCGTCTTCGCCCTCGAACAACTCGACGACGCCGGCAAGCTGATGAAGCTGACCGTGGCGGACCGGTAGAAGACGACGCCTCCAACAAACCAAGTCGCATGATCGATTCCGCCGCCCATCCAGAGGGACATGCTGCTCTTTCTGCGGCCGCGAGGCTGGCAACGCAGCGTCACAATGCTGTAGGATGACATCTGCCGCCCGGTGATCGCGGTCGGGCCGAAGGAGGCAGATCATCCGTGAAAGCAGCCGAGGAAACTCTCTCCACGAGCACGCCCTCCAACGCGACCTCTGAACGCATTCTGAAGGCGCTCAACCGGCCGATCCCACGCATTCGCGTCTCCCTGTTCTACCGCATCGCCGTCGTCGTCCTCGCGTTTTTCATGCTCTTGCTTCCCCTGATCTACCTGGGGCTGATCGGCTGTGTATGTTATGCCGTCTACTACCACGCTATGCATCACGCGCATTGGGTTCAATCAGGCATACACGGCTTCGTGGGCCTCCGATTGATGATTCTCAGGGTTATCGCCTATGTTGCCCCGTTCGGAATGGGCCCGCTACTGATCGTCTTCATGTTGAAGCCGCTCTTGGCCAGGCGAATCCTCGAAGAAGATCCGCTAACGTTGGATCGATCGCAGGAACCGGTGCTCTTCGCCTTCGTCGATCGACTGTGCGAGGTCATCGGTTCGCCCCGGCCCACGCGGATCGACGTGTCCTGTGAAGTCAACGCAGGTGCGCGGATTGGTCGTTTCTGGAAAAACCGCGAGCTTATCCTCATGATCGGCCTGCCGCTGGTCGCTGGGCTCAAGCTCAGAGAGTTCGCGTGCATTCTGGCACACGAATTCGGCCATCTTGCTCAGGGCGGCGCAACGCGCCTGTGGACAATCGCGGGCCGCATCAACGACTGGTTTGCACGCGTCGTTTACGAACGAGATCAATGGGACCAGGTGTTGATCACCTGGGCCCGTGACACGGATCTTCGAGTCGGCATCGTGCTTCACCTGACACGAAGCCTCGTGTGGTTGAGCCGTCGCATTCTGTGGGTGCTTATGCAGATGGGACGCGCCGCAAGTTGCCTGATGTCCCGTCAAATGGAACACGACGCGGACCGGTATTCGGCGGCCCTCGTCGGTGTGGACGCGTTTGAGACGACGCAACGCCGCATCCGCGAACTGGGTGTGGCGTGGCTGATGGCCGATCGGGACCTCCAGCTTTCGTGGACCGAGCGGCGCCTGGCTGACAACTTGCCTATGTTGGTCTGCATAAAGAGCCGCATGTTGTCTGACGACGACTGTCAGGCAGCAGAACTCGAGATGGCCGGCCGTCGCCAACGATTGTTCGCCACACATCCCACAAACGCAGCGCGAATCAACCACGTGAAGAGATACGCAACTCCAGGCGGGTTTGACGTTGCCGGGCCCGCAACCGCCTTGTTCTCGAGTTTCAAGATGATCGCGCACGCCGTCACGCTGGCCTATTACCGCCGCGTCATCGGCTTGCGGGTTGAGAAAGCGAACCTGGTGCCGACCGAACGCCTCCTCGCCGAACAGAAGGCGCTGTGGGATGAGCAACGCGTGCAGAGACGATATTTCCAGAACTGCCTCACGGCCTGCGCACCC
>CAZERK010000505.1:0-2909 GCA_964514515.1 uncultured Planctomycetaceae bacterium | reverse complement strand
GGCGATTCTGGCTGGGGTACTGGTGATTGGCGGTTTTTTTTTTTTTGATTTGGCGCCAACGTAGATCTTCACGGCTCGCGGCAACCGCTAGGTCATCGTGACCAAGTTCTTCTGCTCGAGCAGGTTCTCATACTGAAGCCGAGAGAGATCACGCTCCTCGACCAGGTGCATGTACCTCGCGTACTTCGCGTCGCGGTCCTGCTGCTCCGCTCGGGCCTCCCGCAACAGCTCCCTCAAGGACAAGAGTTGCTCCTGCGCCTCCAGGTAACTGCGCCGTGCCTGATCGATCTGGTCCGTCTGGTAGCGGGCCACCTTGACCGCTCGCTCCTCGGCCAGCCGATCCGCCGCCGTATCGCGCGCCACCTGAGCCTCTCGAATAACGCGGTGGTTGCGGCCGAACCGCTCCTGCGCCACGACCAGAGCATCATCCGACGCCTGGAGCCTCCCCTGCAACTGGATGATGATCGGGTCCTGGTCGAGTAACGCCTGCAAATCCGGCGTAATCGGGATGTCCTCGGGCCGGGCGTTCTCGAGCGCCTCCCATTGCGTCCGTCGGCCGAGCATCTCCACCTCGAGTTCCGTCACGAGCGCCAGCAACGTCAACAATCGCTCGCTGGGACCCTCGCCTCCCTCCGTCAGGGCCTCTTCGGAACTCCGCATATTCTCGATGCTGGTCCGCAGCCGGTCATATTCGCTCAGGGCGGTGTTCAACTCCTTGCCCAACTGGGTATCGAGCTCGCGGATGCCAGCAACCTGAAGCTCCTCCACCCGGCCCATGTACTTGTCCACGACCGTGTTGACAAGGATGGGAACTTCTTCGGGGAATCGCCAATACGTGGATACCCGCAGGTAGTTGGTGTCTTTGACCGGCCCGCACCGAACAGTGTCGGCCAACAACAGCATCTTGTCTTTGCCGCGCTTGCGCTCGTCCTCGTCCGCCTCCGCGAACCATTTTGTTCGGCGAAGATCCGCGTCTTCCAGCGCCCGCGTCAAGACCTCGGGGCTCACCACCATCAGCGTCTGGTTCAGCACTAAGCGCTCAACCTCGTCGCGGTTGACGGTGACGCGCTCGAGTGGATTCATCACGTTGACCGGACCGGCCGACTCGACGCGAACCAGGGCCTCGCCGTAGTACCTGGGGTAGTACTTGATCATCAGCGCGGTGGCGCCCGCCGTCGCGCCGATGAAAAACATCCAGACGATCAGGATGAGAACCAGCCGTTGCCGGATGATCCTGACGATATCCGCGCCGGTCATGACGCCAGAGGTGGGCAACGACGGCCGCGCGGAGTATCCAGGCGCAGCCCCCCCGGCCGATGGCATCGCCGCGGTCAGCGTAGTCATACACGCATCCTTGCGAACCTACACCGGCTTGCCTCCCGCAGGCCGCATAAGCGACTCCCCGCAGCGGCGCAGAGAGACGGTCGCGGGGCGGCGGCCCTGAACGGCCGGGCTACGTCCCCGCCCCTTCGAGTTCTTCCAACGCCTTGTTTATCTTCGGCAAATAGCGCGCTTCGCCTTGGGCCTCAGCCAGCTCTTTTGCCCGCAGGAGGCGGAGGCGAGCGTCCTCTCGCTCATTCCGCAAGACGTAAACCACCCCCAGATGGTAATTGATGGCGATACTGTCTCGGTTGATTTCCAGAGCCCGCAGCAGGACGCCGGCCGCCTCCCCCAGTCGCTGGAGCCGCGAAAGAACATGGCCCAGCGTATCCAACACGCTCGCATCATCGGGCGTCAGTCGCTTGGCCCGCTCGGCATAGGGCAGGGCCTCGGCTGGGCGATCGAGCCGATCAACCAGGAGGTACGCCAGGTTGTTCAAGGCCATGCGATTGTCGGGGTCCGCCTGGAGCGCGGCTTCATACCGAGCGCGCGCCTCCTCATACCGGCCCTGGGTCTCCAACAACATGCCCTGGCCGGCTTCCGCGAACACCGTATCCGCCGCCCCCGTCGCCAGCTTGCCGATCTCCTCGCAGACCCGAAAGGCCTCGTCGCCTTGTCCGCTCATCTGAAGCAGATGCACGAGGGCTTTCTTCTTATCAACATTGGACGGGTCCTCCTTCGCCATCGCCTGAGCCCGCGCGAGCGCCGTCTCTCGCCCAAGTACGCTCGCCATATCCGAAATAACCTGCCCATACACCGGGAAGTTCTCGCCGGAAGCCGCTAGCGCTTGCTCGTATGCCGCCAGACAACGCTCTTGGTTGCCCATCTGACTGTAGGCCCAACCCACCGACGCCCGCGCGAGCGGCGCCACCTGCAAGATCGCCGTGGAAACCTTCGTCGTCTCCCATTGCACGATCTCGCTTGCTCGCCCCGCCCTCCGATAGGCCCCGAAAAGCGCTGTCACGGCCTCCGGGCTGTTGCGGGTCAGCTCGGCCACTCTCTCGTAACCTTCGGCCGCCTTAACCCAATCGCCAGACTTCTCGCCCATGAGCCCCAAGAGCTTCGGCCATCGCATGTCCTTGGGGTTTTGCCGCATGTGGCTGCGCAGCAGTGTCTCCGCGTCCAGGTATTGCGGCGGGTTCGCCCTGAGATATGTATCGACCAGAGCCTCCACGACCTGCGCCGCATCCGGCTGCTCGCTGAGCGCCTCCCGTAGCTCCGCGACCGCCTCTGAAACGCGGCCTGCGGAAGTCAGGGCGTCCGCCAAGGCAATGCGGTGCTGATAGCCGAATCCGTGAGGATTCAGAATCTTCGCCTTCATCAAGTCCGCGATCGCCGGAGCATATCGCCCCATCAAGCTGTAGAGCTGACCCCGCTGCCACAGTGCCATGGCGCTGTCGGGATTCTTCGCCAGATGAGCATCAAACGCCTCCTTCGCCTTTTGGATGTCCCCCCCCATGCGGTGGTAAGCGCCCTCATACACCATGCCTTGTGGATCGTCCGGGTGGTCGCGCACATAGGCGTCGATC
>CAZERK010000504.1:0-2939 GCA_964514515.1 uncultured Planctomycetaceae bacterium | reverse complement strand
CTCGGCGTCACGACAGGGCTCCTTGCGATTCGTGGGGTCCCGGTGGTCCGCACCCCGCGCGGACTCGCATGGGGCTTATCGGTCAGTTGCCGACCGCGCTTCAGCTTCGACTCGCTCTGGAAACGCCCGATAAGCGGCGAGCCTCGATTGGGGAACGGCGAGCAAGAGACGGGACAGGCTCTCAAGACGTCCTATCCGCCGGCGCCGGGGGCGGGGGACCCGGCACGCATCATCAACACGGTGCAGGTTCCGATGAACACGACGCCGATGAGGCAGAGGGCCACGATCGCCGGCCAGCGGGGGGCGGCGCCTTTGACGAGGAGAACGATCGCGCAGACGACGCCCGCGAGTGGCATGGCGCACGAACCCAGTAGGCCGAGCACTTGAAGCCCCGGCTTACTTTGTACGCGCTGCTCGGCGATCTTCCGCAATTCTTCTTGCGGCGTTGTCTGGAGGTCTAAGTCGCTCATTATGGCGGCATAGACGAAGCCGACGTACAGCGTGAGGCCGATGCCTCCCGCGATGCAAACCAGCGCGATCCAGCCGAGCACGCTCCTCGGACGGGCCGGTGCGGAGAGGATGGGGATCGGCGGCGTCATCCCAGGCTGGAGAGCCGTCAGTTCCGCCGGAGCATCCGGGGCGGCGACGAGGCTCGATTGGAGAGGGACCGGCGTGATCTGCCGGCAATAGGGGCAGGTGGCGTTCTGGCCCGCCATCTCGTCGTCGGTTTCGATGGCTTGCTGGCAGGACGTGCAGCGAAATTGAATCGACATAGCTTGCCGCCTGGGCCTGATGGTCGTTCGATCCGAGCGGCCGCAGGAGACCGCCGCTCACGTCTGACGGCGGCATTGTGTGCAGGGCGGCGGCGGTTTGCAATCTCTCGAAGCACAAAGAAAGAAGCCCACGGGGCACGGGCTTCGCGCTCCGCGGGCTTCGATCTGTCTGAGGTCGATCGGCGAAAAGCGCCATCGCTCAATCCGAGGCGAGCAAGTCCAGAACGAACGCCTGCACGTCCTCCTCCATCGTTCCGCCGTAGTCCGCGCAGTCCTGGTTCTCTCCGGACAACGGCGCCTGGCCCAACTTGGCCCGGACGAAGCCGGCCACGTCGTCGCCGTTGATCAGGCCGTCGCCGTTCATATCACCGTACAGGGTGCAGGAGCTGCCCGTCGTGGCCTGCTCGAACGGTTCGGTGAATATGGTCTCGAGCTGGACCATGTTCCGGGCCTTGGCGCGGAAGGTGCAGGTCGTGCCTGGCGCGAGGCCCGTGACGTTGAACGTCTGCGACTTCTTCCAGGTGTTGGCATCACCGGTCCCGCCAGGCGCGCCGTCCTGCATCACCTCCAGATAGATGCCTGAGCCGTAGTAGGCGAGGTTGGTGAAGGTGCCCGGGATGTTGACGTCCATCGACGCATCCGTGACGACCGGGAAACTGATCGTGGCGGGCGCCTGGATGCCCGTGATGACCTGGGCGTACGTGGACAGCGTCGTCGTGTTATGTTGCGGAGACTTGTCAGCGGCTCTGACGGCATAGGTGAACGGCGAGTTCGCCGACAGGTTCGTGTCGGTGTACGTTTGGTCGTCCTGCCACGCGCTGGTGTGGCAGCCTCCGCCGACGCATTCGAAGCGATACTCGACACCTGCGGCGTCCGTCGCCTCGACGCCTATCATATACGCCTCGGAATGCGAGTCGGCCACGGGGGACGGCGGCGTTTCCCACTGCATGGGATTGGGCGAGGGGCTGAGCAGGTCGCATTCCCAGGTCGCCACCTTGAAATCGTCGATGGCCGCCTCAATTGTGGAGTCACCGCCCTCATCGGATGCGACGAAGCGGACTCTCCCCTGGGCCGTCGGCGTCACGAAGTCCGCGACCTTGAAGCTGTGGTAGACCCAGCCGCCTGCTGTATCGGGGCCGGACGGGCCGATCGTCTCGACGTTCGTCCAGGTCGCGCCGTTGTCGTTGGAAACGTTCACGAGCAGCACGTCCTCGTTGGGGTTAGAGCCCGTGCCGTTGGCGTACCAGCGGTAGTAGGAAATCGACGGATCGATTGCCCCGGCGAGGTTGATGATCGGCGAAGTCAGGCTGGTCGCACCGCCGTCGACGTCGTAGGAATTCTGGTTGGCGCCGGCCGTGGCATCGGTGATCCAACACATGATCGCGGGATTCGGCGAATGGTCGTCGCCGGGTTGAGCCGTCGTCTGCTCGGGATCCGCGCGCTCCCAGATACCCGCGGTCGCGTCGTCGCCGGCAGCGCCGACGCTCCAGCCTTGGTCGGTCTCGAAGCTATCGGCCATATTCGTGGTGGCTCGGCCGGCGGTGGCCAGGAACGAAGCCGGCGGCGCGCTCGGGGGATCGGTATAGGTCCCTGCGTCGTCGGCTTCCGCGCTGACGTACCAGTCGATGACGCTGGTGCAGTCCACGGCAGGCAGGACGGCTTCGTACTCGTTGGCTGCCGTCTGGGTCATGCTGACGGCGACCCAGCTCCCGCCGTCGATGCTGTAGTGCAACTGGCCGGTGCCAGGGAGGGGGTCCCCAGTCAACGGAATCGCCCGGACGGCAAAGCTGTTGGTCTGATCGGGATGCACGATTTCCGGTCGGCCCTGGGGGTACTCGAAGTCGATCGCGCCGAAGACGTAGGCGGGGCAGTCCATGTTGTGGTCACCGAAGCCGGCGCAGATCTCCATGACGTGCGGCGTGCCGTTGGACAGATAGCCATCGTTGTCATCCAGCGTCAGAAAGTCGATGGTGATCTCCGGATCGATCGACGTGCCGCTGTGCAGCATGATGGAGTTGATGGTCAGCGCGCTGAGGATCTCGAGATAGTTCGAGGGGTAGCTGATCGCCAATTCGTTGCGCGTGCTCCAAACGCATCCGGTCAGGAGTTGGCCGCAATAGTGGATTTCGCCTGTGCACGGATACTGGAATTCATTGTCGGCCGTGC
>CAZERK010000503.1:220-2948 GCA_964514515.1 uncultured Planctomycetaceae bacterium | reverse complement strand
CGCGGTCGGCGGCGGCGGCGGGCATTCGGCGTTCGGCACGAAGACCGGCGATATGCTGACGTGGATTACCGTAGGCCTCGCCACGCTGTTTATGCTCCTGGCCGTCCTAGGCAACTACGTGTTCGAGCCGGAGGTGGCGACGCTCCAGGAGGCCGCGATGCCGCAGGCGCCTGCCGGCGCAACGCCGGCCGCACCGTCTCCTGCGCCGTCAACGGCAACGCCCGGCACGGCGAATCAACAACCGATGACGCCAGGGGGCGCGAACCAGACGCCGGCATCGCCGGTTCCTGGTGCGGCGAATCAGCGACCGATGGCCCCGAGCACGGCGGGGCAACGGCCCACCGCGACACCAGGGGCGGCCGGGCAGCGCCCAGCCGCAACGCCTGGCACGCCGAGCCGGGCACCGCTGGAAATTCCAGGGACGGGCAATCGGGCGCCTTCGCCGGCGACGGGCGGAAGTCCCGCAGCACCCGGCGCAGGAGCGGGACCCGCCGCGGGCCAGCCGACGGCCGGTCAGCCGGCTGCAACGCCAGCCGCAGCCGGGCAGCCAGAAGAACCGCCAGCCGGCACGGAGTCGGGGGCTTCCGGCGGCAACCAGCCGACGCAGCCATGATCGAGCGGGGCGGTGCATGATCCATAGCATGACTGGTTTCGGCGAGGCCCAGGCGACGGAAGAAGGGGTCCGCTATCGCGTCGAAGTCCGCAGCGTCAACAACCGGTATTTCAAAGCCTCGATCAAACTGCCGGAAGAGCTGCAGGCGTTAGAGACGGAAGTCGACAAGCTGCTGAGATCGAGACTCGGACGGGGCAGCATCACGTTCGTCCTGCGAATCAAGGACGAGACGCCTGCCGCCGCATGCGACATCAACGCGAGCGTCCTGGCGACCTACCTGCGCAAGCTGCAGGCGGTCGCGGCCGAGCAGGGCGTCGGTCAGATCGACTTGGCCGGTTTGTTGGACGCGCCGGGTGTTTGCCAATCGCCGGAGTTGGACCCGGCGTTGCTGGAATCGAGATTCGAGTTGGTCAAGCGGCTGACGGAGGAAGCGATCGACCGCCTCATCGACATGCGGCGTGCGGAGGGCGAGGCGCTGCTGCGGGACATGGAGGCGCAATGCGCGGCCGTGAGGCAGGGCTTGGACGAAATCCAGCGGCGAGGCCCCTCGGTCGTTTCGGAGTATCGCCGAAAGCTGCACAGCCGCGTCCAACAGCTTCTGGACGGCGGGAGCATCGAGCTGGATGCGGACGCGATCACGCGCGAGGTCGCGGTGTTCGCGGATCGGTGCGATATCAACGAAGAGGTCTCCCGGGTCCTCAGCCATCTGGACCAGTTCGCGAGCATGTGCGCGGCGCCGGAGGAGACGGGTCGGAAGCTGGACTTCCTGGCGCAGGAGATGCTGCGGGAGGCCAACACGATCGGCAGCAAGGCCAACGACGCCGAGATTACGCGGCACGTGGTCGGGATCAAGGCGGCGATCGATCGGATCAAGGAACAGGTGCAGAACGTCGAGTAGCCCGTCCGACGAGGCTGGACGTTCAAGACGACTTGCAAGCTGACGCCATATCGCCCGTTGGCGACGCCCGCGCAGACGGAAGTCCGGGACTGCCCGGCGTTATGCAGCAGCTTCTCGTGGAAGGATCGAGCGAGGCGACCGGCCTCGGAACCGAACATGACAGACGCAACGGGCAAGCGCGGCAAGGTCGTCATCATCAGCGGGCCCAGCGGCGTGGGCAAATCGACGATCTGCCACCGCATGTGCGAGATGCTGCCGGCCGAATTCAGCATCTCGGTCACGACGCGCAAGCCGCGGCCCGGCGAGCAGAACGCGCGCGACTACTTCTACGCAACGCCCGAGGAGTTTGAGAAGCTGCGGGCCGACGACGCGCTGCTGGAAACGGCCGAGGTTTACGGCCACAGCTACGGCACGCGACGGGCAGACGTGGAACGGGCCGTCGCCGAGGGACGGACGATCATCCTGGAGATCGACATCCGGGGCTGTATTCAGGTTCGGCGGCGCATGCCGGAAGCCATCACCATCTTCCTGCTGCCGCCGTCGCACGAAGAGCAGCGGCGCCGAATCGAAGGTCGCAAGACGGACGCGGCGGAAGCCGTTCGGCGGCGATTGTCAGAGGCCGACGGCGAAATCCGCTATGCCTCGGAAGCCGGCTGCTACGACGAGTTCATCATCAACGACGACTTGGACGAGACGACGCGGAAGGTCTACGACGCGATTACGCGGCGGTGAAGCCGCGATTCACGAGGATGAGGTGGATCTCGATGATTGAGACGCTGAAAGACGACGACATCATCAGGAAGGTCGGCGGGCGATTCAAGCTGACGGCGCTGATCCAGAAACGATGGCGTGAGCTGATGTTCGGAGCTCGGTACATGGTCGAGCCCGGCAACATGACGCCGCTGGAGGTCGTCATCAAGGAAATCGCCGAGGGCAAGATCACCTCGAAGGACGAGAGCACCGAGCGTGACGAAGGCGAGGCGTCATAGCGATCGGCCGAGCCGCGACGCGGCTTCGCGACGTCCAGCCGCGGCCTTGCGGGACTACGAGGCGCTCGTCGCCGTGTGCGGCGGCATCGCCGCCTACAAGGTCGCCTCCCTGGTCTCGGCATTGGTTCAGCGCGGCGCGGGCGTCAGCGTCGCCATGACCGAGTCGGCCCGACGGTTCGTCACGCCGCTAACGTTCCAGACGCTCTCCGGTCGCCACGTCTTCACGAG
>CAZERK010000503.1:0-210 GCA_964514515.1 uncultured Planctomycetaceae bacterium | reverse complement strand
TATGGGAATCCGACGAACGGCACGATCCGCAGCACCTGACCCTGACGGAACGGGCCGATCTGTTCATCATCGCGCCGGCCACAGCGAACATCATCGGCAAGATCGCCCACGGCGTCGCGGATGATCTCGTATCGACGATGGCCCTGTCCGCGGCCTGTCCCATCCTCGTGGCCCCTGCGATGAACACGCGGATGTGGGCGAACGCGATCC
>CAZERK010000502.1:0-2960 GCA_964514515.1 uncultured Planctomycetaceae bacterium | reverse complement strand
GGGTCCGACTTGTCGCGGCCCTTGCGGATGTCAATCTGCTGAAACAACGTCCCGAAGAACGCGCGGATGGGGGCGTCGATCTCGGAGGCGCGCGGATCGGAGACAATCCGCTCCCACAGTCGTCGGAGGCAGACGTTCCCGACTTCGAACGGCTCGAAGAAGAGGGCCGCGCCGGGGCGTTTCAACAGGCGGGCGCATCGGGCCAGCGTCGTCTGCGGCTCGAAGAGATGGTGCAGGGCCGCGCAGCCGACGATCAGGTCGAACGTGCGCTCGTGAAAATCCAGCTCCTCGGCGTTGAGCTGCATCAGCGAGGATCGATCCGTGAGCCGCCGTCGTTCCAAAACGGCCTTGAGCATGGCGAGCAATTCGATGCTCAAGTCGGTCGCGACGACGTGGGCTCGCGGGAGGATTTCCAGGAGCGGCAGAACCGTGTTGCCGCCCGGCCCCGAGCAGATGTCGAGTATCAGGAGAGGATCGCGAAGGCGGTCGAAGCCCATCTTCTCGAACGCGAGACGGAAGAACTTCTCGAAGCCGGCGGCGTGTTGGTGCGTCTCGGCGTAGTTCTCCGCACCCTCTCGAAAAGCGGCATGGATGTACTTGTCGACGGTCGCCGGGTCGAAGGATTTCGGGAGCCAGATGCCCGCGAGATGAGCGGCGCCGGTGGACGCCCCCAGGTCCTTCAGCGGTTTGGCAAAGATGCGCTTGAGGTTCAACGCGCCGTCTCCGGTTGGATCCGCTCTGTTGAAAACCCTAGCGTTCCCGGCGCACCCGGAACGCCCCGTGCGGACGACCCTACGCGACGGCTGCCTCCGCGAGGCCTACGAGCCGATCTGGATGACCGAATAGACCGGGTAGTTCGCCAGCTTCTGTCGGCCGTGCAGGAAGCTCAACTCGATCAGAAACGCGGCGCCGACGATCCGGCCTCGCAGCTCCTCGACCAGCTTGCAGCACGCGGCCATCGTTCCGCCGGTTGCCAGCAAGTCGTCCACGAGGAGCACGCGCATTTCGGGTCGGATGGCGTCTTCGTGTATCTCCAGGGCGTCGCGCCCGTACTCCAACTCGTACTCCGCCCGACGGGTCTTGTAAGGTAGTTTACCTGGCTTGCGGACGGGCACGAAGCCAGCCGACAAGTTGCGAGCGACGGCTGTTCCGAAGATGAAGCCGCGGCTTTCGGCGCCGACCACCACGTCAACGGATTGATCGCGAAACGGCTGCGTCAAGTACTCGACGGCCAGCGACAACGCAGGCGGAGACGCCAAGATCGGGGTGATATCCTTGAACATGACGCCCGGACGGGGGAAATCGGGCACGTCGCGCACCATCTTCGCCAGGGTTCGCACGTCGGGCAGCTTCATCTCGATCGAGGGAGGCAAATTCAGTCTCCTTGGGGTCGCTTGTACCGATAGCAGTTTGAACGTGCCGGGCGGCCGCGATTCTCGCGAACTGCTGCTGCCCGTCTCGCAGCCACCCGCGGGCCAAGGCCCGCGGCTCTCGACGGGTCCAGGCCTGCGGCGCGCCCATGATGCAGGAAGTCAGACAGATTGTGCAAGCTGCTTTCTGGAAGGCGGCTTCCGGACCGCAAGATAAACGCATCGATGGCGACGCGCCCTGAGCGGCGGGCGAGCCTTGCCGACGTTGGCCTACCGCTTGACCAGGACGGACCCGCCATGCACCAGGCCGAGGAGCACGTCGCCTTGCATGACGGCCAGTCGCGCGGCCGAGTCACGGGCAACTGACTCCCCGTCGATCCGCACGATGGTATCGCCCGGCATCAGGCCCGCTCGATGGGCGGGCGTATCAACATCGACGGCGAGAATCAGCAGCACATGGCTCGGCAGGTTGTAGAGCGACGCGACGGCCGGATCCAAGGGCGCCAACGTCGCGCCGCGAAAGACGATCTTGCCGGGCGCGGCGGCAGGCGGCTCTTCGGGCAGCCGTCTGACCAATCGTACGCGTGCGGATCGGCGCTCGCCGGCGCGGAGGTACTCGATCGCGACCTCGGCGTCCGGCCCGGCATCGCCGATCTGCCGGATGAACGCGTCGGGAGACGGCACCGGCCGGCCGTCCCGCGACACGACAAGGTCGCCGGGTCGCAGGCCGGCGAGGTCGGCCGGTCCTTGAGGAACGACCGAATCGACCATGATGCCGGTCTCGGTCGGCGGGTTCCGGTCCAACCGCGCGGTCCGCTCCATCGTTCGGACGACGGCGCCCAGGTAGCCGTACGCCATCGGCTGCCCGGCCAGAAGGCGATCGATGATGCCTCGCGTATGGTCGTTGATCGGAATCGCGAAGCCCGGTCCTCGGTTCGTCTGGTCGGCTGATGCCATCACGGACAGCACGCCGACCAACCGGCCGCGGATGTCGATCAACGGTCCGCCGGAACTGCCGGGCCCGACGTAGGCGGTTGTCTGGATCATGTCGCCGTAGTAGCGGTCGTCCTCGCGGCCCACGGCATCGGGCAGGGGCCGGCCGACCGCGCTGACGATTCCCTGGCTCATCGCGACCTGACCGTCGACCGCCAGTCCGAAGGGATTGCCCAGGGCGAGCACGATGCTGCCCGGCCGCAGCCGCGTCGCGTCGCCTATCTTGGCGGGGCTCAGCGTCTTGGCGCGGATGCGGAGAACCGCCAGGTCGGCCCGGGCGTCGGCCGCGATGCCGGATGCACGATGCTTCGCGCCGTCAGGGAGCGGCACGTTGACGGCCATCGCGCCCTCGACGACGTGTTGGCACGTCAGGATGGAGCCGTCGCGACGGATGATCGTCCCGCTGCCGTCGCTGATCCAGGCGTCGCCCGCCGCGGCGGGATCGCCGACGGAGCGGTCTGCGGTCTGGCGATCGATGTGGATCGTAACAACAGCGGGCGCCGCCCGGTCGGCTGCGCCCTGGAGCGCCTTCTCAATCTGCTCGAGCAGATCGATGTCGGCGGCCTTGACCCGGGGGACCGCGGTCCACGCGCTTTG
>CAZERK010000501.1:0-2961 GCA_964514515.1 uncultured Planctomycetaceae bacterium | reverse complement strand
AACGCCGAGAAGCGTGACGCTCGTGTGCGTGTCGCGCCAGGAGATCATGTGGAAGGGCTCGAAATGCACGTTCTCCAGCCGGTACGCTCGCAGCTTCTCGGCCATCCAGGCCTCAGCTTTCTCCCCGTTGGGAGAGCCGCTCAGCCGGCCGCCCGGCATGGACAGGGCCTTCAGATTGCCCGCGATTTCGCAATGCGTAATAACGTCGGCGATGATCTCTTGCTCGATGCCGGCTTGGTCCCGCACGCAGCATCCGCAAAACGCGATCACGCTCGCGACGGCGATGACCTTCAGCCCCCTCGCATGAACGCCGCATTCCCATTGCATCTTGCATCTCCCGTGCGTTCGACTCCCTCGCCTGCTGACTTCGCCCGCGACCGCTCGCCCGACGTGCTCGAAAAAGCCCAGGGCACGGTCGCCCTGGGCTGCGATCTTCATGCGCTTCCGCCAGCCACCGCACGAACCCGCGAGGCAAGCGCAAAGCCGACAAGTCTGGAGCAGGCGCCGCGTTACTTCGCGACCCGCTTCATCGTTCCGCTGCCCCACATCTTCTTGTGGAACTTCCAGCTATCCCATTCGCAATACGTCCATTTCGTCGTGTTGTCGTCGACGACCTCCATCGTGCCCTCGCCGATCGTCGTTGCGCCGGAGCACGCGTCGCGACCCTTGCCATACATCGACCACGTCTTCTTGGCCTCGTTGTACGCCATGGTCCCCTGCGCTTGGCAACCCCAGTTGTCAAACCAACAACTGCGATAGGTCTTGTCGTAGGGATCCCAGGAGTAAACGGCAAGTCCTATCATCTTGCCCATCTCGCCCATGTCGCCTTCCGAGCGTTCCACCAACACATGCTTGTCGACCTCCCATTGGATGACGCTCTTGCCGGTCCATTGCATGGGCTTCTCCGCGCCGGCCATGTGCATCTCCATCGTGCCCTCCCACGTGCCGACCCACATCTCAAGCCGATCCAGTTCGGCGGGCCGTGGCGGCGGCTTCATGTCCTTCATCGCCGCCATGTCGTGCTGAGGCCCCGTGCAGCCCACGATCGTCACGATTCCGACCAGCCCAAGAACCGCCGCTGCAAGTCTCGTCCTTCTCATGTTCCGCTTCTCCTATGCTTGTGCCGTCGCCGCACGCGCCCCGCGATCACGAAAGCGAGCAGTCTATCCGATCAATTCGATGCAATCCAACCGCCGCCGAGGACCTCGTCTCCGTCATAGAAGACCATCGCCTGGCCGGGCGTTACAGCCGGCTGCGGCGCGTCGAACGCCACGCAGACACTTCCATCCGACTGCGGCCGCACCTCCGCCGGCGCGGCCTCGTGTTGATACCTGATCTTGACGTCTGCGCAAAAAGCCCCGGTCCCGGAAGGCGGGCACAGCCACGTTACGCCTTCCGCACGGGCCTCACGCGAGAGTAGCGCCTCGCGCGGCCCGACCGTCACCGTTGCGTCTCGCGCGTCGATCCGCACGACGTACAGCGGCGCACTGGATGCGATGCGCATGCCGCGACGCTGCCCCACCGTGAAATGCGGCACGCCCTCGTGCCGGCCCAACTCCCGGCCGTCACAATGCCGAAGCGCGCCCGCCCGAAACGCCTCCGGCCGTCGGCGGCGGACAAGGCTGGCATAATCCCCATCAGGAACGAAACAGATGTCCTGCGACTCCGCCTTGTCGTGCAAAGCCAATCCAAACCGCCGAGCATGATCCCGGACCTCTTCCTTGGTCAGTTCGCCCAACGGGAGGATCGTCCGAGCCAACACGGCCGGCTCGATGCCGAACAGCACGTAGGATTGGTCCTTCCGCCGGTCTTTCGCCCGCCACAGACGCGGCCTCCTTTCGTCGACGCTCACGCGTGCATAATGCCCCGTCGCGATTCGTTCGGCATCCAGCGAACGCGCCAGCTCGGCCAGTCTTCCGAACTTCAGCCGCTGGTTGCACAGGATGCACGGATTGGGCGTCCGTCCGATCGCGTACTCATCGCAGAAGGCGTCGATCAGTCGTGAGAAGTCGGCTTCATAGTTGAGCGCATAGAACGGAATCCCCAGTCTGCTCGCGACCGACCTCGCATCGTCCGCGTCTTCGGCCGAGCAGCACGTACGCGAACGGCGATCCGCTCCCTCGGCGTCGTCCGAGCAAGTCCCGTCGGACGGCCCCTCCCCAGCCGCAGCCCCCTCACCGCCTGCCGCCGCCGCTCCCAAGCGCATGAAGACGCCCACCACGTCGTGCCCCTGCTCTTTCAGCAGGCACGCCGCGACGCTGCTGTCGACGCCGCCGCTCATCGCGACCAACACCCGCCGGGGACCAGCCATAAACGAAGTCTAGCCCACGCCCCTCGCGCGGGCCACGGTTAGTCGCCGAGTCTGCGGCACCGGGGATGCTGCGGCTGGAACTCCGCTCGGAAGGCCCCGCCCGAGTGCCCCCGGATCGCCCCGACAAGGCAGGCGGCGCCGCCCTGCTGGTGCGAGAATCCGTTCTCGCACGCAACGCGAGTTTCTTCCCGTATCTTGCCGCAACCGCCCGGCCCGCGCGCAGCGATTCCCGCACATGCACACAGCCTGACACCGCAGATAGAGTCTCCAGACGCCCGGCAGAAGTACCGTATGACTCCGGAATTGACGAATTGGAGACGATGGGATTCGAACCCACGACCTTCGCATTGCGAACGCGACGCTCTCCCAGCTGAGCTACGTCCCCGGTCTTCAGAGAATCTAGCCGAGTCTCGTACCGAACGCAACCGGCAAGCCGCTTCCGGTCCAGGGAGATCACACTCCCGCTGTGTTCACCCGTCCAGGGGCCACCCGCACACGGCCGCGATCTGCCCCCCCGACGACCTACTCAGCGATCCCCGTTTCCAGGCTGCTTTCGCGGTGAGCATCCATCCCTGCCGGTGTCTTCCACGCTCTTTCGTCGTGGCGATTCGGACACCCGTCAGACTCCCGCAAAATACCGGGGGATTCGC
>CAZERK010000500.1:0-2965 GCA_964514515.1 uncultured Planctomycetaceae bacterium | reverse complement strand
CCCGCCCGCGCGCCCGTCGCAGGGGCGCGCGCCGGGTCGCCTTCCTGCAGCGGCTGTTCCGCGACTTCGGCGGGAGCGGCAGCGGACTGCACAGCGGCCTGCGGCTGGCATATCGCCTCCGCGCACGTCCCGAGCAAGAACGCCGCTGCGACGACCGAGACGCCTGCGAATCGTCGCGGGTGTTTCAGACGCACCGCTCGTTGATCTGCCGCGATTGCGCAACAGGTTCGCAGCGCCGTCAGGGCGCTTCCGCGGAGCAGGATGCCGGTCGTTTCTCTAAAGCAGGCGGCCGCGCTGCCAGAGGCAGCAGGTGTATCGTCTGTCATCGCACATCATGTCTGCGGCACGATCAGATCGTCCGCAGCCTCGATTTCGATAGCGCTGCGCGAGATACGAGACTCGCTTGTTGCGTCCGGCGGCTTTCCGCGGGTGCCTTAAGACGGTCGAGCTTTCCGGTCTGCCGTCTTCGTTTAGCCGCGACCCGCAGGGGATCGCTCGCTGTTGTCGCATCCCAAACCCGGCAGAACAACAGGTGTGGCGATGCACCAGGAGGATAAAGCCGCGCAGAGGGCTGCAGACGCTCGCCGCGCCACGGCTGCGAATCTAATCGGCGTCTGCCGGGCGGTCAACGAACCACGACCGCAGCGCCGCCAGCCGCGCAGGCCCTGCCGCGGGCCTCGCCTGTTCGAGATGCTGCGCCGCGTTTACAAAATAGTCTTGAACTTCTCACGAACATATCTGGGCGGAGAGCCGTTAGATTCCTGTGAGCCGTCAGCACGTCTTGCGATGGCTCGCGCCCGTGCGGCGTTTCTTGTGACGGTTCATGCCGCCCAGCGTCTGTCGCGCCCGCTTCGTTCGGCTGCGGACGTGGGGCAGAACCGTGGACGTGAGGCAGAATCCTCGCGTGGCCCATACGTCTTGTGCGGTGTTACACGGCTTTCGACGCGAAATGGACAGACGCTCCGTTCCCTCCGAAGAGCTGGAACGTTCATCAACGAGGGATTGAGCGTTCCGATGGATCTGCAGGACTGAGGCGTTCGCTGCAGAGGGCTGCCGTGCTCTGCGTTGTGTGCTGAGCAACGCGATACAGAACGCTGAGGCGCGCCCTACGACGATCTGCAACGTCTTGCGCGGACGAATGCAACGTTCTGCGAAAGCGGCCGCAGCGTTCAGACGGAAGGGATGAAGCGTGGCCCAAAACTGGGGCTCTGCGGGAGGTGTGACCATGCTGCTCTATGTTCAATGCCCCCATTGCGAGTTTCCGGCGATCATCTCTCCGGCCGTTCCCGGCCGCGTCTACCGCTGTCGTCAATGCAACGACTACTTTGTTCTTCGCTTGCATCCGCAAACGGAGCAACAGCCGACGTCCGCATCCTCCCATCTTCAGCCGCCCATGAAGAAGGCGGTTTGAATCACGCTCCTTCGGCGCGCCCGTCAACCAGAGCTACGACGCGATAGCGGCGCGCCAGACTTGCCCGTCAGCAAGTCTTACGTCCCGCCTGACAGAACGCACACCTGTTGGCCTGCGCGTTGGGCTGGGGCAGTCTCCTCCGCGTGATGGCCGGGCCGAGGCGTCTGTCCCGCTGACGGATGGATGCACATCTCCGCCTTATCTTGTCGCAGCGGTGGAAGGAACGAACTGATCCGAAAAACGGACCGATCCGTCGCAGATTACCATACGCCTGGAATAAGGCGGCTCCGGACGCGTCGCGCGTACTCCGCATAGCCTTCGAGATTCTCGAGAAGGTACCGATCCTCGATCAACGTCCGTCGCAGGACCAACGCGACGAGAAGGATGGACGGAACCAGCGACCACCACGAGCCCAGCATGATCCCGCCGGCCGGGAAGCTCAGGTAGATCGCCGCATAGCCAGGATGCCGCACCCAGCGGTACGGGCCGTCCATCACAACAACGTGCCCTCTCTCCGACTGGATTCGCACGACGGGCGAGAAGAATCGGTTGATGCTCATGGCCCAGGTCGCCAAGGCGCAACCCGCGACCACGAAGACCATCGCCACGATCTGAACGGCGACGGGCACAGGCCCCGACCATTGGTAACGGCCCACGTCAAGGCCCGCGACCACGACCTGCACCAACCACAGCGGCGTCGCGAGGTACCGCAGCCATCGATCCGCGCCTCCCGGGCCGGGATGCAACCGCTCTTTCGCCAGCCCAGGGTCGACGCGCTGCATCATGACCAAGCCGGTCGTTATCAGCACCGCTAGCCATGCCCAGAAGAATGGCAGATCGACGCGCCCCGCGGATCCGAACAGCAGGCCCGCCATGGCAAACGGAAACAACAGCACCGGAAGCGGCCGTTCTTGCATCGCGCACCTCTCTGTATCCCTCATGTTCAGCGATCCGCGCCGCTACGGCTAGGCTCTGTCTGACGAGTCCGATGAGAACGATAACGACTCCTCGCCGCCGAGCCTTGTTACGCCCAGACGCCCTCTCGTGACGTTCAAGAAGGACCGATGACCGTGCGTCAGACAAAGCCTGGTCGTTGACATACGCGCTTGGTCGAATATCGTGAGCCGACGCATGCTTTTGACGGAGCCACCATGAAGTCGTCCATCGACATCGCAGCGCTGCAGCATCGCTCGTCCTTCGAGTCGCTGGTCGACCTCGCGGCTGAGGCGGGCGTTCATCGAATCGAGGCCTGCGTCGACGAAGGAGGTCGCGTGCTCGACGGCGGCGCGCATCGCAGCGTCCAGCGCCTGCGAGACTGCGCCGAGCGCGCGGGCCTCACAATCTCGGCCCTCATCGCCGACCTCGATCTCACGATTCCTTTCGTTTCGTCTCCACGCGGAGATGGCGCCGGTCCTGAGGATATCGTCAGTTGGATCGTGGCCGCGCAGGCCGCCGGCATCGACCAGATCGTGCTGAAGGCATCGGCATCGTCGAGGCTCGACCGGGCCGCCAGCGCTAGCGCAGGCTATCCATCCCTTCACCAACGGCGCCACC
>CAZERK010000499.1:299-2966 GCA_964514515.1 uncultured Planctomycetaceae bacterium | reverse complement strand
GTGCGGACGTCCCCGGACACCTCGAAGCCTCGGGCGACACGCTGGGCGGTATAACGGAAACCGACGCCCTGCACACGCCCTGAAAAGAAGATGGTCCTCCGGATCATCGCGTCTCTATTCGCGATCTGCGGGGATCGGTCCTGACGGCTGGAGGTCATGTTAGCACGGACTCGCCTCCGCCGCAATCGCTGGGTCGCCGGCCGAGGCTCGATGGCAAGGTCGCGTTATGGCTCGGCCGCTGGCCGTGATCTTGGCTTGGTCGTCGGCGCCGTGCTCGGAGCGGTCGCCGGGAATCGAGCCCGGAGTTCCTCGGCCTTGTCCGGGCGGCCCCAGGCGTCGTACAGGGCCGTCAGATTGCCGAGGGATTCCTGAACGCGCGCGTGAGTCGGGCCGTGCTGGGCGAGCAGGAAGGCGTAGCAGCTTTCCAGGAGCGGCTCCGCCTCATCATAGCGGCCCATCTTCAGGAGGCAACGACCATATTGGCCGTGGAAGATGGCCAGATAATCATGGTCCGGCGGCAAGGTCCGATCGGCTGCGTCCACCAACTCCCGAAAGAGCGGCTCGGCCTCGGCCGTCCGGCCCCGATCTCGCAACAGGCACGCCAAGTTGTTCATCGTGATGAGCGTGTGCCGGTCGCCCGCGCCCAACGACCGACGCTGGGCCTCCAGCGCTTCCCGCAGCAGGCGCTCGGCTTCGTCAGACGCCTTCTTCTCCTCATCGGACAGGGTCTCGGCGGCGCCAGAACCGCTCCGCTGCTTGAGCAGCAGCGCCAAGTCAACGATAGCGCCGAGCGCGTCGCGATCGTCCAAACCCACGGTGCTGCGATACGCCGCCGCCGATCGCCGGTAGGCTTGCTCCGCTTCGTCGGTCTTGCCCCCGTCGGCGAGCGTGCCGCCCAACCAACGCAGCGTACCAGCCGTCGTCTTGTCGTTCTCCCCCAGGCGCCTCGTTTGCTTCTCCAGCAACTGCCGCCACCGCTCCTCAGCCTGAGCCCAACGGCCCTGCGCCGACGCGCAGCGCGCGAGCCAGAAGAGCGTCGTCTCCGCGTCGGGAGAATCCTCGAACGACAGGCGTTTGTAGGCTTCGAGCGTTCGCGAGAACTCCACCTCGGCCTCGGCGTACTTGCGCTGGCTGAAGAGCAGGCGCGCCAGGGCGTCGCACGCAGTCAGCGTGTCGGCGTGGTCGGGACCGAGCGACCGGCGCAAACCTTCGGCGGCCTCACGTTCCAACGGCTCCGCCTCGGCCAGGCGCCCCTGTTCTTCGAGCACGCCGGAGAGATTGTGCAGGCTTGTCAGCGTGTCAACGTGGCGGTCTCCCATGATGCGCCGCTGGATGCCCAGCGCGCGGCGCAGCAACCCCTCAGCCTCCGCCAGCCGGCCTCGGTGCTGGCGTAGGATGGCGAGGTTGCTCATCGCCGTGAGCGTGTTGGCATGCTCCTCCGACAAGGACTCGCGCAGGCGGTCCACGACCTCGCTGAGCATCTGCTCGGCTTCGGCTTGGTCGCCCTTTTCGTTGATCACGAGAGCCAGATTGCTCAGGGCCGTGATGGCATCGGGGTGGTTTTTCCCCAGCACGCGCCGCGTATTCTCCGCCGCGGCTCGTTGAAGCGGCTCGGCCTCGTCGAGCCGGCCCTCCGTACGAAGCAGCAGGGCCAGATCGTTCAGGCTTCTCAGCGTGTCGAGATGGTCATCACCCAGCACGCGCCGGCGGACCGTCCAGACGTCTCGCAAGGCCTTCTCTGCTTCCGCCAGACGGCCTCGGCGGAGAAGCAGTCCGCCCCAATCGCTCTCGCTCGTCAGCGTATCGGGATGCTCCGGCCCGAGGACTCGCCGACGCGCGTCCAAGACGGCGAGCAGTTCCTTCTCCGCTTCGGCGTACTTTCCTTGAGAGGTCAGGAGACCCGCCCAGTCGTTCCGCGACTTCAGCGTGTCGGGATGCTCCTCGCCCAGAATCTCGCGCCGCAGCGCCAACGCCCGATCGAGGTGCCGCTTCGCCGGCTCCAGGAGGCTCAGGCCAAGGTACGTCGTTCCCAGCATCGATTGGACGCCCGCCTCGGCCTCGGGCTGCCCGGCGAACCGCGACTCGATGCGCTTGGCGGCGACGTCCAGCATGTCCACGACGTTCGCCGTGCGGGCCAAGCCGGCTGGCTCGCCGCCAAAGGGATCGGCGGCCCCAAGCATGTCCTGAAGAAATGCGTTGACCGACCGTGCGATCGCGGTTTGCCGTTCGGCCTCGGTGCGGGCCTGTTCCGCAGCCTCGCGCTGCCGCTGCTCGGCGAGCTGGGCTTGCTCGGCGGCATCTCTGGCGGCGACGGCGGCCTGCTTCTCGCGGGAGGCGGCGACGGCCATCGTCGTCGTGCCGATCACGCCCAGCACAAGCGCGGCGGCAATCGCGACCGCGCTGAGCACGCCGATCCGGTGCCGCCGCACGAACTTCCTCGTCCGATAGACGGCGCTGGGCGGGCACGCGGAGACGACCTCGTTCCGCAGATAGCGCGAGACGTCCGCGGCCAACTCGGACGCCGTGCTGTACCGCCGCGTTCGGTCCTTCTCCATCGCCTTGAGGATGATCCAATCCAGGTCGCCGCGGAGTTGGCTGACGAGCGTTGGCAGATCAGTACGCCGTTGATGCGCCTGTACTGGCTGTGATCGATCAGCGCTTCATATT
>CAZERK010000499.1:0-289 GCA_964514515.1 uncultured Planctomycetaceae bacterium | reverse complement strand
GAGCGAGCTGAGCCGCGTGCTGGGCTTCGGCGGCTCCTGCGCGCGGATGACCCGTTGAATCTCCGCGTAGCCCGCCTGGCGCAGGCTTTGGGGATCAAACGGCAACGTCCCGACCAATAGCTCGTAGAGCAGGACGCCCAACGAATAGACGTCCGTCCGCGTGTCGATATTGAGTCCCGTCATCTCCGCCTGTTCGGGGCTCATGTACTCCGGCGTGCCGATCAGCTGTCCCTGTTCCGTGTAGATCGTCTGCTCGGTCAACTGACGGCTGCTCGCCTTGGCGACGCCG
>CAZERK010000498.1:1647-2967 GCA_964514515.1 uncultured Planctomycetaceae bacterium | reverse complement strand
CATCATCTATACCGAGCAGTATCCCAAGGGGCTCGGGGCTACCGACGAACGCCTCAGGGCCTGGCTCCCGGAGGAATCGGGCCCGCTCGTCAAGAATACCTGTAGCTGCTGGCGGGATGACAGTTTCAGGAAAACGCTTCAGGCGACCGGCCGCGAACATGTCATCCTGGCAGGCCTGGAGACGCACGTCTGCGTGCAGCAGACGGCGCTCGACTTGCTGCGCGTGGACTATGCCGTGTTCCTGGCGCTCGATGCCGTGGGATCGCGGTTTGCGGCCGACATGAATCCGTCCGTCGAGCGGATGCGCCATGCGGGCGTGGAGGTGACGACGACCGAGGCGATCATCTTCGATCTCATCGAGCGGTGCGATCATCCGAAGTTCAAGGACATCCTGCAATTGGTCAAGTAGGCGACAGATGGCGGCGACCGGCGGTTATGACGACGATGGCGACCGAGACCTGCCGCTGGAGCAGGACTTGAACGGGTCCGACGACCTCGCGGCGATGTACTGTCCGAGCTGCGGCGCGGAGGTGACGGAGGACACGCAGAAATGCCCGCGCTGCGGGGATTGGATCGTGCCGACCGAATCGCGGGGCTTGCCCTGGCGGCGCTGGGTGTTCGTCGGCGCCGTGCTGCTGATGCTCTGGGCGCTGTTGCGATGGATGAGGCTGCTCTGAGCGTTTTTCGGCTGGGACGCGGCCAGCGGATTCCCGCACAGGAGAGTTGCCTGATGCGGACAGGCGGCGCAGCAACGGCCGTCTGATTCATGAGTCTCGTCAGGCGGAGTTTGCCGGGCTGGATCGCGCAGGGTGATTTAGATCGCCATCACGCTGTCGGCCGTGGCGGACCGTAGGTCGGGGACGATCGCGTCTGCTTGCGAAAGCTCCGCAGCGGTGTGCATCGTCTGCACGGCGAGAACCTTCATGCCTGCCGCCTTCGCGGCTGCGATCCCGTGCACGCTGTCCTCGATGGCGAGGCAATCGCCTGCTTTCAGTCCAGCGGCACGCTGCTGGAGCTGTGCCAGGGTCCGCAAGTAGCCGGCAGGGTCGGGCTTGGAGGTCGGCGCTTCGTCCACCGAGACAATGGTCGGGAACTGCGCCAGCAGTTCCGCGTGCCGCAGGATCGTCTCGATCTCGACGCGCCGGGCGCCGCTGCAGATGGCCAACGGCCACCGACGCGCGGCCTCGTTCACGAATCCGACCACGCCGGGCAGCAGGGGACAGCCGCCAGCGATCAGCCGCTGATAGACATCGTTCTTCGCCCGGAGGACGCGGTCGATGATCCGCGCGTCCGCGACGAAGCCCAACTGTTCAAACAGCC
>CAZERK010000498.1:664-1637 GCA_964514515.1 uncultured Planctomycetaceae bacterium | reverse complement strand
GCTGAAGGAAAGCCCGATCGTTTAGGCCTGCGTACTTGGACAGGAATTCGTCGAGCGTCACGGCGATGGACATCTTCGCCAACAGGCCGGCGAAGGCCCGATGGTGGAGGGGCTCCGTGTTTACGATGACGCCGTCGAAGTCGAAGACAATGGCCCTGGGCATCCATGCCATGATAACGAGCGGGGCGACTGCCTCAATATGCCGCTCCAGGGGCGACCGCCGTCCCGTTGCGACGCTTGGCCGTCCGGCCCGTTGATCGGGGCCCACGGCGTCGATCATGCGTTCACGCCATTTTGCGGCGAAGGCCTCCGCGCGCGCGGCCCAGGCGCGCGGGAATACCCCGCTTGCGCCAGCGGGGGTCGAACCTATCGGTCGTTGGCGTTATCGGGTCTCGGGCGTTCGCCTTGACCAGCGGTAATTGCACGTCAAGGCCGGATGATCGGGAACCGATCAGACGGGGTGAAAGTCCCCCATGAATGAGACTCTTTCGGGCCGGGGGGCGTGACGGCGGGCGACGGGCCGCCTTGCCGGGCACCAAAACGAACGACATCGAAGGTTGTCCTCTGACGACGCGTGAGCGAACGCCGGGCGAATGGTTCCCCGGGGGTGGTTTCTCGTTCGCGGGCCGGGCACGAAGGAGGACGCGGATACGGGCCATTAGAGAGGGATCCAATGTTCAAGAACATGAAACTCGGGACGAAGATCGCCGTCGGTTTTGGCTTGTTAATCGCCATTGCCACCGCGCTGGGCGGCCTGGCGGTCTACAACATGAAGAATGTCGAGACGAAATCGGTGACGCTGGCGGAGGAGTATGTTCCGGAGGTTGACATCGCCAACAACATCGAGCGATACGCAGCCGCCACGATGTTCAACATGCGCGGCTACGTGTACACCGCCGGGGATGATTTCCTGAAGCTGTACCGAGAGAACGTCGCAAACGTCCAGAAGTACCTGAAGGACGCTCAGGACTTG
>CAZERK010000498.1:0-654 GCA_964514515.1 uncultured Planctomycetaceae bacterium | reverse complement strand
CATCTCGCCAGCCTCGACTCGGCGGCCAAGGCCATCGAGTCCAAGGTACGCCAATACGAGACACTGGTTGAAGAAGCGGTCGGCCTCAACGCGAAAATGGGCGCCTGCCGCCTGGCGTTGGACGAGGCCGCCGCCAAGTACGTGAAGAACTGCGGGGATTTTCTGGCGAGCCAGAACGAAGCGCTGGCCAAGGAAGTCGACGATGGCGTCGAGGCCGCCAAGCTCAAGGAGCGGGCGACCAAGATCACGATGGTCAACGACGTCATCAACCTCGGCAACCAGACGCGAATCGCCTGCTTCAAGTCGCAAGCCCTCCGGGACCCCAAGCTCATCCGGGACGCCCAGGGGAACTTCGACGCGATGAACAAGAAGTTCGACGAGTTGCGGGCCATCACGCGCCAGGAGGTCAACCTCAAGCAGATCGACGAGTCGAAGGCGGCGGGGGAAAGCTACAAGACCGCGATGAACGAGCTGCTGGCGAACTGGCAGAAGATGGATGAACTCGCGGCCAAACGGACGGATCTCGGCAACGAGTTCCTAGCCCAAGCCCAAGAGACCGCCAAGGGAGGCATGGAACAGCCGGCCGAGATTTCGCAGGATGCGGCCTCGTCGCTGTCCCCGGCGTAGAAGCCGCCGTCGGCGCGCGGCCGCGCG
>CAZERK010000497.1:0-2969 GCA_964514515.1 uncultured Planctomycetaceae bacterium | reverse complement strand
CGCCTCGCGCCCCTTCGCCTCCCGCCCGCTCGCCTCGCGCCTGCTCGCCCGCCGATCCTAGCACATCCGTCCGAAATCCGCGCCGCTTATCGGCCGCCCCGCGCGCCTGCGCTCGCTCGCATGAGAGCCCCCGGCCTTGGCTGGGGGGTAGCGCCAACCCGCGCGTCGTCGACCGGATGCAGACGACTGATCGGCGTCATTCGCCGCGACGACCCGCGGCACCCGTCCGTCCCGCTTGACCGCGACCCCTCACGCCTCGTTTGGCCGTGATCCGCGCTCGCCGTTTAGCCGCGACCGTCTTTCTTGTTTAGCCGCGACCCGAAGGGGAGCGCGCCAACCGCACGCGATGCCGCACGCGCGCAGGCTCCTCGTTTAGCCGCGACCCGAAGGGGAGCGCGCTTGCCGCGCACGATGCCCCGTCCGGTAACGCCCACCCGCGGGCCAAGGCCTCGCGGCCCTCAAAAAGAACGACCCGTCCCCACAGCGAACGCCGGGCTACACAGAACCGTGCCGCCCAACGACGCTGGTCTGCGCGAAATCGCAGGAGTTGGATTCGTCGGCAGAGATGCTCAGCCCGTCGAGACCGTCTTGAACGACGGCGGCGGGCACGTCGACGAGGCCACCGAGGCCTGATGACGCCCGTACAGCGTCAGGAGCGCGACGTTGGAATAGCCGACCGCGAACAGGCACATGAAGAACAGCCCGACCCAGACCTTCAGGTACACGGTGTAGCCGACGCACCCGATCATGTAGAGGGCCATCACCGCTTCGCACCACGCCTGGACGCGCTTGGGATCGAGGCGTTGTCGGCCGGCCTTGGCACGCCATTGATTGTCCCGCGAGCCGGCCACGCCAAACTTCGGCGTCCGCACGAATTCGGACGGCTTGCCGAAGAAGCCCTCGAACGCCGCTCGGGCGTTGTTCAGGGCGATTCCCACGCCGAGGCTCATCAGAAACGGCAGGTACTTCAGGCTCTCGCCCCACGTGCGGAACAGCTCGCGCTGGCAGGCGACGTAGAACGTGCTGGCCGAGCACGTCGCCAGCAGGATCAGCGAGCCGTCGAACAGCGCGTGGAAGCCGACGTTGCCGGTAAAGACTCGCGTGCGAAGGTACATCACGGGCAGCAGCAGCAACGTCAGGATCAGCATCAGGAAGTAGCTCACGCAGCTCGTCAGGTGGAAGAACGCCTCCACCTTGATCCGCCACGGCAATCGCGACCGCAGGATCGCCGGCAGGAGCTTGCGGCAGGTCTGCGCCCCGCCCTTGGCCCAGCGATGCTGTTGGCTCTTGAAGCTGAGCATCTCCGGCGGCAGTTCCGCGGGGCTCGTCGTCTCCGGCAGATAGACAAACTTCCAGCCCTTCATCTGGGCCCGATAGGAGAGGTCGAGGTCTTCGGTCAGCGTGTCGTGATGCCAGCCGCCGGCATCCTCGATGCACACCTTGCGCCACATGCCGGCCGTGCCGTTGAAGCTCATGAACCGGCCCGACCAGTTCCGCGCCGCGTGCTCGATGACGAAATGCCCGTCGAGCAAGATCGCCTGCGTCTTGGTCAGCAGCGACTGCTCGCGATTGATGTGCTCCCAGCGAGCCTGCACCATGCCGACTTTCGCATCGACGAAATAGTCGACCATGTGCTCGAGGATGTCCTGCGGCGGGATGAAGTCCGCGTCGAAGATCAACGCCAACTCGCCCCGGGCGACCTTCAGGCCCGCCTCGAGCGCGCCGGCCTTGTAGCCCTGTCGGTTGTCGCGGTGCAGGAACACGACCGGATGGCCCTGGGCCCGCATCTCCTCGCACGTCTGTCGGGCGATCTCCACCGTCTCGTCCGTGGAGTCGTCGAGCACCTGGATTTCCAGCCGATCGCGCGGGTAGCGGATGCGGCAGGCCGCCTCGATCACGCGCTTCGCGACGTACTGCTCGTTGAACATCGGCAGTTGGACGGTGACGAAGGGCTTGTTCAAGAAGCAGGCCGTCTTCCGAGTCGCGTTGCGGCGGTACTTGTAGTAGAGGTACACCAACGAGTAGCGATGGACCCCATAGACGGCCAACGCAAAGCAAACCGACAGGTGAATCGCTATCAGCACGTAATGCCAAGCGACGGGTTGCGCCATGGATGGAGTACCTCAGGAACGCCGCGCCGATGTCCCCCGTGCTTCTTCTTCGCGGATACGGGATTCTACGAGTGCCCGTCAGGGTCGTCAATCCAGACCTTCCGCGTCGATGCGTCTTTACATCGCAAACGCACCGTCGCAGCGCCATCCGCGCAGGCATAGGCGCGAGGCCGATCAGACGCCCTCTGGCGGCCTCTCCGATATGCCCAGGGCCATCGGATTCTCGGCGTGTCGGCCGCACAGGCATGAGCACAAGGCCCGATCCGTTCGCCCGTGACGGCCGGACAGACAGGCAAGGGCAACAGCGTTCCCGCGATTAGAGCCGTCCTGATGAATCGGGATGAGCAAGCGGCCAATCGTTCTGAACAGAGCCGCGCGCGTGAGCAGGCGGTTTCGCATCGACATGGGTTCCCGCTCCCTGATCCGCCGCGGCGGACGGCTCTGTTTGGGCTCATGTCGGGGCTGCCGAACGGCGAAAAAGCCGTTGCCCTAGCCGACGAGCCACCGATAACCTCACGCGCCTGGACGAGTTAGTCGTCGTCGATACAATCGCGGGGAACGCGCCTTCGCCCTGTTAGATTCAGGCCTCTTCATCCAAAGGACCGGGGCCATCCAGCTCGAGAAGTGCCGCCTTGTTGCTGTTACTCCCGATCCGAACGGACTCGCCGGTACGCCGCCCGCCGCGGATCAACCATCTCCTCATCGCGCTGAACGTCGTCTGCTTTCTGGTGACCGACGTGCTGGGCGACGCCCTGGCCGACCGTTCCAGGGCCGCGCTCGATCTGGTCGCCAAAGACCCCAACGTGGACGGCGTCATCGTCATTGTCACGCCGCAGGCCATGACGGAGATCGAGGAGA
>CAZERK010000496.1:1603-2979 GCA_964514515.1 uncultured Planctomycetaceae bacterium | reverse complement strand
TCTACACGGATGAGAGCCAGTATTCGTTCATCCAGATCGTCCAGGCGAGCACGTCGCCCGAGCGTCGCATCTTCATGTTGGATCGCCTCAGCCCCAGCCAAATCCATATGCAGGACTTGGACGACTTCCAATACTCCTACGAGAAGATTTACGCCGCGGTTACGCGCCGGTTGAGTCGTATCAAGCCTCACGTGGACAGCTTGACCATCGGCGGCGGCGGCTATGTCTATCCGCGCTGGATGGACCAAAACTGGCCGGGCAGCCGCACCGACGTGGTGGAGATCGACCCGGCTGTGACGCGAGCCGCCATGGTTGCGTTCGGCCTGCCCGAGAACACGCCCATCCGCTACATGCACGAGGACGGACGCGTCTATATTGATCGCCTCGCGAAGCAAGTCGAGGCGGGTGAGGAGGTCGCGCCCTACGACTTCGTATACTGCGACGCAGTCGAGAACTTCTCCGTTCCCTACCAACTCACGACGATCGAGTTCATGCAGGCCGTCCGCAAGACGCTTCGTCCCGGCGGCGCCTACCTGATGAACCTGATCGATATCTACGATCATGGCATGCTTGTCGGGTCGCTCTGCAACACGCTCAAGCTCGTGTTTCCAAACGTCTATGTCTTCGTCGAGGGCCACACCTACGCGAATCCGAAGGACAAGGCCGCAAGGGACACGTTCATCATCCTCGCGGCGCAGGAGCCGTTCGACACGGCGGATTTGGACAGCGAATGCGTGGGGGACTGCTTCATCTACTGCCTCTCGGAAGCGGACATGGCAGACCTGGCGCGGCGGACCGAACGCTTCGTCCTGACCGACGACCATGCGCCCGTCGAGAACTTCCTCGCACCGGTCGTGCGGAAGAACGCCGCGCTCGCTGCCGTCAGCGACTATCTGGCGCGCGCATCGGACGCCGAGAACCGCGGCGATGTGGATCGCTCCGTCGCGATTCTGATGGAAGGCATGCACATGGTGCGCGAGCATGCGACCGATTCAGCGTGGGCGTATCGCCAGTTCGGGCAGACGCTGTATCGCATGCGATACTGCGCGGAGGCGGAACAGGCCTATCGTTTGGCCGTCGATCTCGATCAGCGCTCACTCGCTTCGCGGGTGGATTTGAGTCTGGCGCTGGCCGGTCAGGGTAAGCTGAGTGAGGCGGCCGACTGTCTGCGCGACGTGCTGCGTCGAAGTCCGCGATACGGCTCGGCCGGCGAGTACCTGCGGACGATTTTGGCCGGTCGCGAAACAGACCAGGCCAAGGTGACCCTCAGCGACTTCCTGACGCGTGCGGGACAGGCACAGCAGGCCGGAAACGTGGAGCAAGCGGTGGCGCTCCTGCGTGAGCCCGATGACGGCGTCCATGAGCGGATGCCCGGG
>CAZERK010000496.1:0-1593 GCA_964514515.1 uncultured Planctomycetaceae bacterium | reverse complement strand
CACCCGATTGGCAAGAAGCGTGCTTCCTGATCGGCAACGCGTTCTACGGCATGCGACAGGCAACCGACGCCGAAAGGGCATACCGCCGTGCCGTGGAGCTCGAGCCCCTGCTGCTGGATGCGACGTTCAACCTGGCCGGTGCCTTGGTGGCCCAAGGCAGGTTCGATGAAGCCGCCGATTGCTACCGGCGGATCCTCGAACTCGATCCGAGAGACGACCAGGCTCGGAAGAACCTGGAGGCCGTTTTGCAGGCTGCGCGGCAGCGCACCGAGCGCGGATCCGCCCCCGCGTCGTCGCAGGCCGTGCAGCCGTAGCCGTCAGGGCTTCCCGCCGCCGTCGATCCGCCGGCCTTGCCCGTCGTACAGGCTGAGATCGACGTCCAGCAGCCATTTCGTGGTCGTCACGATCTGTCCCGTATGAAAGGCGAGGTGCTCCAGGACGTGCGCGACGGCCTCGACGCCGACCACCCGGTAGCCTTGAATCGCGTGCTCGCCTTCCAACGCCGCCCGATCCAGCCCGGCGATGACGGCGCAAGCACGGTCGATCGTTTTGCCAAACAGGGTCGCGAGCTCAGCCGCGCCAAGGCCTTCGCGTCGGGCGAATTCGGCAGGCCGATCACGCTCGACGTGTTCGCCGCCCAGCCCGCCGAGGATCCATTGTCGACTGTTGCCGCACAGGTGTAGCACGAGGTTCGCGACGCTATTGCTGTGCGCGTTGGGACGAAACCAAAGCTGCTCCTGGTTGAGCATCTTGACGCAGCGGACGACCTGGTCCCGATGATCCCGAATCTTCGCAACGACAAACCGTGCGAAACCGCCCGCCAGTCGATCTTCATCTTTCATGGATGTCGCCTCCACGTACGCGGCTCTCGACAATACTCCGATTCAGCGGCTTGCCGCAACGGCGTGGTTTGGAGTCGGCCCGTTTGCGGGCGGCGAACCAAGTCAGAACGTCCGCGAGTTTTTTCCGCCGCGGATGTCTTGGCCGGGCCATGACATGACGGCCTTGCGGTGAAAACCCCGCCGATTCCCTTTGCTCCGGTCGATTTACTGTCCTATTTTGCATATTGAGGGTCACGCGCACGGCACCGGCCAAGATGATCGCCCTCGGTTCCGGCCGAGCGCCGGATCGCAGCGATGAGCGCCCTCGGCCTTGGCCGAGGGGTGGCCTCACAAAGGCGAGGGCCCGGCCTTCTCGGTTTCGCCGGATCGGCCGCCGCGTTGAGATGAGCGCCCTCGGCCTTGGCCGAGGGGTGGCCCTGCAAGCATGAAGCTGCCCGTCCATGCGCATCGATCGACCCAATCCAGCCGCAAGAGGAGGAACGTCGGATGTCGAATCAGGATCGGCCCATCGAGCAGCCGGAGCCGTCCGGCCCGTCGCTCAGGCGGGAGGCTGAGGAGGAGATTCTGCGCCGCGTCATCGACGGCGTTCGGGATCGCGAGAACCTGACGCCCGAACAGTTCTGCAAGCTTGTGCAAGCCTACTGTGAGCTTCGCAAGCAGGAGGCCGCGTTTGACAAGAACCGTGCCGTCGTCGAGGCGGCCCGGCTTCGGACGTCTCCGTCGCGAGACCGAAAGGCGGCGGGCTCGTCGC
>CAZERK010000495.1:0-2980 GCA_964514515.1 uncultured Planctomycetaceae bacterium | reverse complement strand
AGGGAGCGGTCTGGACGCCGTGTAGAAGGACCGCTCCCTTACGGTCGCGGCTCTGACAGCGAGAATGCAATTGCCCTGCTTGCGAGATGCCTATCCCTCTTCGCGACGGCCTGCCGACGCTGGTTTATGATAGCATGGAGAAGCCGCCCGACCGTGATGTCCCGACGACGGCCGGGGCGAGGACCGGGATACTCCGTCTCGGTCTGATCGGATGGACGGACAGGTTGAGCCCGGAATCGGATTGCCCGAGCCGAGCGGCCTCGTAGCAAATAGCGGCTCTCAGCATGACTCGACGCGATGCCAATCTCCCCGAGCCGGCCGACGAGCCGGACCTTCAGGAACTCGTGCAGGACCTGCGCGCAGAGGTGGACGATGACGAGTTGGAGGTCGCATCCGACGCCGAAGACGACATAGAACTTGCCTCGGCCAGCCTGGCGGATATTGAGCCGGCGGATGAAGCCGCGGAGGAGATTGACGTCCAACGCACGGACCCCCAGGGCCAGACCGGCGTCCGGCGAATCCGTCTGAAGATACGCCGGAAGCTGCCCGGCCGGCGAATCGACAAGTACCTCCACGGCCGCTTCCAGAGGCTCTCCCGGACCTTGATTCAACGGCTCATCAAACGCGGCGAAATCCTCGTCAACGGCCGGCCGACCAAGAGCAGCTACGAGATGGATGGCGGCGACGTCGTCGACATCACGTTGCCGCCGCCCGAACCCTACGACGTTACGCCGGAGAACATCCCGCTCGACATCGTTTACGAGGACGACCACGTCCTGGCGATCAACAAACCGGCGGGCATCATCGTGCACCCGGCGACGCGGTCGCAACGCGGCACCGTCGCCAACGCGTTGGCGTACTACTCGAACAGGCTGGCCCGAACGGACGACCCCTTTCGGCCGGGCATCGTCCATCGCCTCGACAAGAACACGACGGGGATCATGCTCGTCGCCAAGACCGACGAGGCGCACTGGCGGTTGTCCCTTCAATTCGAGCGCAGGACGACCCGAAAGATTTACGTGGCGGTGGTCCACGGCTGCCCCACGTTCGACGAGGACGTCATCAACGTGCCCATCGGGCGGCACCCGACTGTATACGACCGCTACGTGGCGACGGGCCTGGCTGAACGGCTCGGGGGGAAGTTCGAGAAGAAGCTCTCCAAGGAAGCCGTGACGCGGTACTACGTGCGCGAGCGTTTCAGCGGCTACAGTCTGGTGGAGCTGCACCCCAAGACGGGCCGAACGCACCAGCTTCGCATCCATATGTCGCACATCCGGCACCCGATCGTCGGCGATCCGTTCTACGGCGGCCGGCACATCTCGATTCGCGACGTCACGGGCCGGCCCGAGGACTCGGACGAGCCGCGGTTTGCGCGTCAGATGCTGCACGCGCATCGGCTGGCCGTTGTGCATCCGATCTCCCAACAGCCGCTCGAACTGGAAGCGCCGCTGCCGGACGACATGCGGGAACTGCTGACCCTGCTGCGAAGTTGACTCGGGGGCGATGTAGATCCCAGGTTCTGCGCGCGTTTGGCGTGAAGATCGACTATTCAGACGTCTCTTTGCGGCCGATATATTCAGCGGCCGGGGTTCATCGTTGACATCCAAGAGATCTGAACGCGGGTTGGCGTGAAGCGATCGAAGAGAGCGAACCGCGCCGGCGACGTCGCGTCAGGTCGGCGAGGCTGACGATGAACGTGCAAGTCGTGCCAAATCCGAGGCGCGAGGAGATCGACCGCCTGCGCCACGCTTTGGAGTTCGCATGCGATTACATCCGATGGGCGGGCGAGCGGCGCATGACCATCGGCGGGCTGGTTTCCAGGTGGGGGATGGACGCTGTTGAGCATCCGATCCGCTATCTCGACGATCTGTGGCAGGAGACGGGTACGTCGCCGCACGACGATGAACCAGCGGCGATGCGAGACGCATCGCGAAACGACTCAGGAAACGGCGATGCCGCCGGCGGCTCAGACCTTCTTCGGGAAATTGGCATACCGAGCGGCGGCCGGTGCATCGCATCTCGTTGAGCCGCTCGACAGCTCGCACCGATCTCAGTTCGAACGGGCAGCAAGGCCGTCATGGACGGGGGGCGTTGCGCGCCTGCAGCTACCCGCGGGCCAAGGCCCGCGGCTCTCAGGGCGCGACGAGTCGGCCGCTTCTGGCTGAGATTGGCGTTGCTTCACGCGGACGGTTCTTCGTCCAGGCTGAGGTCGGGCGGTTGGGGAGCGGAGGCTCGGCCGTGCGACTCGACGTGCGCGCGGGCGGCGCCTACCGGCGGCGCGGCCCTCGAAGCCATCTCGAGCAATCCCGTAGAAGGCGGCGGCAGGCGGGGAATATCGTATCGCACCCATTGCAGGCACAAGCCGCGAGCAGGCGCCGTCACGCCGGCCTTCTGCCGGTCCTTGGCTTCGAGGATGGTCCGTGCCGCGTCCGGTTTCCAATGGCCGCGGCCGATCTCCGTCATCGTCCCGACCATGTTGCGGACCTGTTTGTAGAGAAAGCCCGTGCCTTCGATGTCGACCTGGATTTCCTGGTCGACGCGACAGACTTCGATCCGGAGGATGGTCCGCGTGTTGCTTTCGCGCACGTTGCCCGCCGAGGCGAACGACGTGAAGTCGTGCGTGCCGACCCAGCAGTCCGCCGCTTGGCGCATCGTCTCGAGGTCGAGCGGGTGCCAACAATGATAGACGTACCGCTGGGTCAGTGCCTCGCACGGCCGACCAGGCGCGTTGAAGATGCGGTAGCGGTAGAGCTTCGATACGGCCGAGCGCGTCGCGTGAAACGTCAGGGGGACCTCGGCCGCCCGGATGATCGTCATGTCCTTCGGCAGGCGGGAACCCAGGGCGCGTTGCAGAGTGAGGATCGGCGCCGGGGTCGTCGTGTAGCAGTTGGCGCCGTAGCCGGCGGCGTTTCGGGTTTGGGGGCCCCTGGGGATCACCTGGGCGGGCGGGTCGTGGCGGCTGGCCTTCCTGCGACGCTCA
>CAZERK010000494.1:0-2984 GCA_964514515.1 uncultured Planctomycetaceae bacterium | reverse complement strand
AACGCTCATGCGGCGCCGAATAGCTGCCCGGAGCCTCATCTTCGATCGCGCCGCGAGGCTGCAACGCTAATACGGGCGGCATCTACCCGCTGCTTGGAGTCACGCTTTCGACGACGAGGCGCCGCGGCAACGCTCATGCGGCGCCGAATAGCTGCCCGGAGCCTCATCTTCGATCGCGCCGCGCGGGCAAGACGCCCGTTTGATGAGTCCCGCGTCTGGCCGCGTCCGCTCCTGCGTCCTTCCATCCTCGACCGCCAACCGGCAGCCGCGCAAGGCCCAGGATAAAGCCGAATCGCCACCGGTACGGCCGCGCTGCCGTAGCGTTCGCTCCTGGAACTCGATAAATCGACGTACATCGCGCCGCAGATGCCGAACCGCGATTCGCGCGGCCGGCAAGGCTTCTGTCAAGCCTTCGCATCAGACGCATCGGGGCCCTACAATCTTGGACGCCGCTTTGTTCGAGGCCATCGGTGCGAACAGGCAACGAAGTCCCCTGCTGTCGAGAAAGGGAGGCCGGCCCAACATGGATATCACGATTACCTACTGCGGAGAATGAAACTACTACCCCAACGCCGCCAGTCTGGCGGCTGCGATCAAGGACGAGCTGGGCATCGAAGCCAAGCTCATCGAGGGCTCCGGCGGCGTATTTGAAGTCGTCGCAGGCGGGAAGACGCTGTTCAGCAAACGCAAGACCGGCCGGTTCCCCGAACCCTACGAGGTCATCAATCAACTGATCCCGGCCCCGTAGCCAGCTCGCCCTACCCAGAAGCAGCGATGCGCGAGGCGCCTGTCCCCTTCTGCCTGCCGAGTCGGATGCGTGCGGAAGGCATCTTCGGCTTGGGCGCTCGGATCGGCCGTCTCAGCACTGAGAACGCCTTCTCTCTGCCCAGCAAGCCCCCCATTCGCCGTTCCAGCGGACAGCGCGTTGATATTATCGGCAATTGGTTGTTCTCGGACGGCCAAAACGGCCGTTTATAAGGAATCGAACGGCTCTCCCAGGGCATCGCGGGGCGGGCTGCGCCTGCCTGTGCTGCCGTGGGCTTGCGTACAGCGGCCCCCAGGAGAGCCAAGGCCGAGTCGGACCGGTGGGGTCTGGCCGCAGAAGCGTCGTTTCCTACGCCGCCATGACCGGAGGTACAGCACTCCCGCGTGGATTCGCCGATGAGATTGCCCCCAAGCGAGCCGGTTGGGTACCGCAGGCAGGTTTGCCCATCGGTCAGTCAGCATTGCTGCGGGTTCTGAGGTCGTCGCCGTGAAGGAATCACCGGTTGGTAAGTCGGGAGGCGAGCCGCGTCCGAGCGTCAGGCTGTTGCCTCTCGGAAGAACGGACTTGCCTCCTCTGAAACTGCTGAGCGATCTGACTGTCTTCGGCTCGGACGCCGGCAGCGACGTGCGCGTCTCATCCGATCACGCACACCCGGCGCACACGGCCGTCGTGATGCTGGGCATGGGCGTTTATGCCTGCGACCTGGGCGCCCCCGGCGGCACATCGATCGGTGGCCGCCGCATCCGCTGGGCGCGCTTGGCAAACGGGGACATCCTGGCCGTGGGCATGGCCCGGTTTAGCGTGGAGATGGAGGACAGGGTTGAAGAGGCGACGGGCGAGCAGCCAGGCTTCAAGCTCGTTGCTGCGGCAGGCGACGGCGAGTTCCGCTCAATTGACCCGGCGTTAATCGTGGGACGTGAGCCGGGATGCGATGTCGTGCTGGCCGACGAGTCCGTGGCGCCGCGGCACTGCCTGATCGTCTGGACGCAAGACGGGCCGGTCGCCCGCGCTCTTGTGGACAATCCTGGCGTACGGCTCAACGGCCGACTCATCCGGTTCGGCAGGCTGCTGGCTGGAGACCGGCTTCGCATCGGCGAACACGAGTTCGTCTTTCAACCTGATTTTGAGAAGGAAAGCACGCCTGACCGACTCAGCGGCTCGCGGATGGACGCCGCGTGCCCAGCCGAACGGGACGCATCCAGTCTTGCCGTCGGCCGCCTGGCTGATGGCCTGATAAGGGGGCTCGGCTCGCTGTGGCCGACGCCTGTGGCAGACCGGTCTGACGTTCCGGAAGAGGCAGCAATTGCAGGCCCGACCCGTCGGTCGGCACGAGAGAGGCAAGCGACGTCCGCAGCCGCGACGCCAACCGGCCGTGGCCGCACGATGACAGGGAAGCGCCCCCAACGAAAGAGCGAGGGTTGCACGGTGGACACGACGCCCAAGACGACAGATCAACAGGACTCGGCGCGGAAGAATGAACCCGGTCGGGAGCCTCCGCCCTCCGAATTGTCGGATCCGACCTTGTTGGACGAGACTGAGAATTCCGACGGAAACCTCCAGGAAAAGATGAGCAAGCTGCGTGCGCGCGTCGTCGCGGCGCAGACGGCTCTGGACCGACGCGCCCGGCAGCATTGGGAGCAACTCGATGCGGAGCGGACACGGCTGATGGCGTACCAGACGGATCTTCGTCGGCGCGCGGCTGAGTTGCTCGCAGCAGCGAAGGACAACCGCGAGATGCGATCGCAGCCGCCTGCGGATGCGACGAAGCGGTCGACGGCAACTGACGATGTTTGGGACGAGGCGATCGAGGCGGCGGAACAGGCTGCGGGGGGCGCAGAGGCCGCGCCGGCCTGCGATGCGTTCGCCAGATTTGACGACGCGATTATCGAGATCGAGTCCTTTGCCGAAACCATCCAGAAGGGGGGCGGGACGGCGTTGCAGAACAAGGCTGCGGAGCTGGCGGAGCTGGTTCGGCAGGAGCGGGACGAGATCGAGAGCGCGGAATGCCGACTGGAATTCCTCAGACGGGACATCGAAAGAACGCGGGGAACGGTCGAGCGAGCGGCAACGCGGCACCGCGGGCACGCAGCCGAATTCGAGGCTCATCTGCGGTTGCTCAAGAAAACCGAGACGGCGATGCGACAGGAGCGTGAAGCGCTCCTGTCGCGAATCCGACCGCTTGACGCGAGGTCCGTGCCCATGCGGAGCCAGATCGAGG
>CAZERK010000493.1:0-2990 GCA_964514515.1 uncultured Planctomycetaceae bacterium | reverse complement strand
TCTCGTCCCGGATCGCCGCCATTTTCTCGCCGATCTCCGTCGACGGCCGGAAGGACGTGCGGATGTCGTATTCGCGCTTCCGGTGCTCCTCCATGATCTCCTTCACGCGATCTTGCTGAGCCGCGTCGAGCTTCATCTCCTCAAACATCGCGCCCAAGGGACCGCCCATCATCCTCGGCGGCGGTTCCTGCTGGACCTCCGTCGCCTGGGGCGGCGCCTTCTTCTCGCCGGCGGGTTTCTCCTGCCCCAGACAAACGCCAACCGCCATCAACAACGCCAGTCCGCTCCATCCACATGCACGCGCAAACATAAACTGCCTCCCGTTCTTGTTGATCCGTTGGTTGCTTGGACGATGCTCGTTGCTCGCCCGATCACGCGCTCGAGCCCGTCCGCGTAACGCACGCTGGACGTTTTCCCGCACGGCGGCAACGACGCGATGCCGCCAGACCCTGCGGCGTCCCACGGCCGCCTGCAAACCCGCTATCCTACCCAGGGCGTGCCGATGTCATATCCGCCCAGAGCCCCCCGCCGCCCCCTCCTTATCCAGCGTGCCCCATCCCAGCGCCCGCAGCTAGAATCGGCGACACGGCGGCCAGGACGGCTGACGGGACGTGACAAAAAGAGACAGGTGCCTCGCAGAATGGCGCTTCCTGCGGCGCTGGCTGCCCTCGGCTCGGAGCCCATCCCGTTTTGCCGCAGGTTGCTAACTGACCGACGGACCGAGGAGTTCCGACGCCTGGCTCGAACCGGCATTATCCCGTAACTCAGGACCGCCATGTACTTTGTGGTCATTATGGCATTCGCGTTCCTGCTGAGCGAGGGCCTCCCGCCGGCGGGCTTCGACCTGCTGCGCCGCATACCCGGCGGCGAAGACCGTCTACCCGCCCTGCTTCTAACGGTGGCACTTGGACAGATCATCGTGATCGCGGCGGTTGCCGTTCTGGCAAGAATGGCCGTCCTGCGCCGATTGGGCAGCACGCCCGAATCGCACGAACAAGCGATCAACCTCCTTTCTTTCTATCACCGGACCCTCCTGGGACTTCTGTCGGCCGCCCTCGCCGGCACAATGCTTCTGACGCCCTGGCTGGACTACGTTCGCCTCGCATGGCGACCGCTTGGGTTCGCCATCGGCCGCGTCCCGCTGCTGGGAGACCTGCTGCCTCTGGCCCCTTTTCTCCTCACGCTCGCCGTAGTCTGGGCGATTCTCCACCAGGTCGAGATGCATATCCGGCACGGCCCGGCGGCCGGCCCAAGGCGAGACGAGACGGCCCTGGAGCCCTCCCAGCCCCAGACCGCCGCGAGGAACGCGCTCGACGCGGCGAAGCACAAGCCGCATTCCTCGTCAGGTTCGCTCGGCACGTTTCTCGCCGACAAGTTCCGCCATCAGGTTCTCATCATTGCCGCACCGATGACGCTCATCGTTCTCTCCAAGCGACTATCCGACTACTTGGAGCCCCAACTGGTTCGTTGGACCTCGGTCGCTTGGGCAGGAGACGCGCTACTCGGAATCCTATCGCTCATCGTTCTTGCGACGGCGCCCGTCCTGCTGCGCCATGTCTGGATCACCGAACCGCTACCCGATGGCGCCCTGCGAGACCGTTTCGAGCGCATGTGCGACAGGATCGGCCTGCGCTATCGCGAAATCCTGCTCTGGCATACGCATGGAACGGCGATCAACGCGGCCGTCATGGGCTTCATCGCCCCCATGCGGTACATCCTCGTCTCCGACGCCCTGCTGGAGACGATGAACGAAGACGAGATCGAGGCCGTCTTCGGGCACGAAGCCGGACACGTTCGGCATCGCCATCTCCAGTTCTTCGGCGTCTTCGCGCTGCTGTCGATGTACATCTCCGGCGGCGTGATTCTGCTCGCCAGCAGCGTCGGACTTGTGGACGCCGCGTCCGACCTCGGCCTGCTGCAGCTCATCGCGCTGTCCTCCATGCTGATCGTCTGGTTGTTCGGCTTCGGCTGGCTGTCGCGGCGATTCGAGCGACAGGCCGATCTGTACGCCGTTCGGGCGCTGGCCCCGGACATCCAGACGTGCGTGCCGCTCTGTCCTGTGCATGCCGTCTCGTCATCCAGGTCGCTGACGGCCGGCACGAGCGGGCCGAGCTTATGCGTCACGTCAGCCAACTTGTTCGGCCGCACGCTCCTGAAAATCGCCGACCTGAACGGCATTTCACGGGACGCGCCCAGTTGGCGCCACGGCAGCATCCGCTCTCGCTGCCGGCTGATCGAACAGTTCATCACCGACGAGTCCGCGCTGCGGCGCTTCGACCGAAGCATCGTCTGGACCAAGGCTGTCCTGCTCGCCAGCGGCGCGGTGGGCACGGTCATCGCAGCCTGGATCTACGGAGAACCGCTCCTTTCCGCGATCCACCTTTGGTTGGCGCGATCCTAAGACCGTCCAACAAATCCGGGACCGGTTCCCCGCAATCGCCTCAATCGCTACGGAGAGCGAAAGGTCGAGGGTGCCTGTCCCGTTTTTTGTTGGACGCCCTGACGCTTCGGCGGACATCTGCCATCCGGCGAGGCCGATCGCCGGTTCCAAGCGGATGCCTCCGCTCCTGCCCGGGAAACCGACGCGCCGGTCAAGTTGACCCGTGCCTGGCACCGATATCACCATGCGGCTGGCGGGTGACCATCGACCAGGCTCGCCCCCTGATTGCAACGCAGCCGATGACATCCGCTCGCCGTGTTGAGCCTCCCCGTGCATGCGTCGCCCACGAACACTCCCCGGTTGCCAACGAACTCAGCAAGCCCACCAGGCAAGACGATTCACGAACGCGCGCGTCGCCGGCATTCCCGTTTGGCTCGCATCACGGCAAGTCTGGTCGCAACGTTCTTGGCCCTGGCCGCTGCGGAGGTGATTCTGAGGCTCGGCTGGGAGAAGCCGCCGCACCACACCCTCCGCTTCAAGTACTGGCCCTGCCTGCAGCCCGACGCCGAACGCGGCTGGATTCCTCGCCCCAACGCCGTCGCCGACTACC
>CAZERK010000492.1:0-2994 GCA_964514515.1 uncultured Planctomycetaceae bacterium | reverse complement strand
CCGGAGTTGGGTGGCCGCCCGGCGGAGGCGTCCTGACGCGATGGGCTTGGGCTGCACGGAGGGAGAATGAGGACGGCCGACTCGACGCGGCAGGCGGCAGATTCGATTCGAGAGACTGACGGCGTATGGACATCTACCACATTATTCGACGGCCCTTGGTCACGGAGAAGGGTACTCACCAGAGTCGGCAGTCCTTTGCCGCGACGGGGAGCCGGGCGGGTCGTGGGGGAGCTTACAGCTTCGAAGTCCATCCCAATGCCGGCAAGCCTGAGATAAAGGACGCGATCGAGAAGATTTACGGTGTGAAGGTAGAAGCAGTCCGCACGAGCATGAACGCCGGCAAGCAGCGGCGGTATCGATACAAAACGGGCGTGACGCGGCAGTGGAAGCGGGCAGTGGTTGTGCTGAAGCCGGACTTCCACATCGACCTGTTCTAGGCCGAAGGGCGAGTTCGGCGGGAGACTGCCCGTTGTCGAGGCCGGCAGTCGCTGAGGTTCGCAGAGCATGGGCATCAAGATCTATCGCCCCACCACACCGGGGCGGCGAAACGCAAGCGTCAACGACTTCAGCGAGTTGACGGACAAGCGACGCCGTCCGGTGAAGTCCTTGTGCGTTCGGCTCGTTCGCACGGGGGGGCGGAACAACCAGGGCGTGACGACGGCCCGATTTCGCGGCGGCGGGCACCGGCGGCTCTATCGCATGGTCGATTTCCGCCGGAACAGAGACGATATCGAGGCCGACGTACAGGCCATCGAATACGATCCGAACCGCAACTGCTACATCGCGTTGTTGAAGTACGCGGATGGGAAGCTGAGCTATATCCTCGCACCGTTGGGGCTGAAGGCGGGCGACAAGGTGCTCAGCGGCCGGAACGTCGAGCCCAAGGTCGGCAACGCGATGCCGCTCAAGGACGTGCCCGTCGGCCTGGACGTACACAACATCGAGATGCGAGCGGGACAAGGCGGAAAGCTGGTTCGTGCAGCAGGTGGAACCGCCCGGCTCGTTGCGAGAGAGGGCGACTGGGCCACGATCGTCCTGCCGAGCGGTGAGATGCGGCAGGTTCGCGTGGAGTGCCGAGCGACGATCGGCCAGCTCGGCAACCTGGACGACAAGAACATCGAGATCGGCAAGGCCGGGCGCAAGCGACATACGGGCCGCCGGCCGCACGTTCGCGGCGTGGCGCAGAACCCGGTGGCGCATCCCCTCGGGGGGGGCGAGGGTCGCAGCGGCGGCGGGCGGCATCCGTGCGGGCCGACCGGGAAGTTGGCGAAAGGTGGCCGAACGAGACGGCCTCGCAACACCTCGAACCGCCGGATTCTGCGGCGGCGGCGAAGCGTGCGATACGGACAGTTGGTCCTGAAGCGCCGCAAGTAGCAGATAGACGCGATGCGGCTCAGGCCGTGTATTGGGCGTGGGCGGAGGCGGATGCGCGGCAGGGAATCGGGCTGCGGGACGGACTGAGATAAGGACACGCGGCGGAGAACGGGGCCGCGTGAGGGACAGGCAGGATAGGTCCATGGGACGCAGTTTGAAAAAGGGCCCTTACGTTGATCCTCGGCTTTTCGAGAAGGTCGAGAAGGCCAAGCGCGGCGGCAGCCATGATGCGCTCAAGACGTGGTGCCGCCGATGCACGATTCCGCCCGAGTTCGTCGGGATGACCTTCGACGTTCATAACGGCAAGATCTTCAAGAAGGTGTACGTCACCGAGGACATGGTGGGGCACAAGCTCGGCGAGTTCAGTCCGACGCGGACGTGGCGCGGCCACACGCCGGCCAAGAAGAAGCAGGCGTAGTCCGAGGCGCGCCGGGGAGTATTGGGCAATGGAAGGTTGGACGTCTGTCCATCGATTCGCACGGATCAGCCCGCGAAAGGTTCGGCTGGTGACGCAATTGATCGCCGGACGCCAGGTGGACGAGGCCCTGCAGGTGTTGAAGTTCACGCGCAAGCGGGCGAGCGTCTTTGTGGACAAGGTGCTTCGTGCGGCGATTGCGGATGCCGACGAGCAGGAGGCCGACGTGCGCCGTTTATACGTGCACGAGGCGCGCGTTGACCAGGGTCCGACCATCAAGCGATGGCACCCCAAGGATCGCGGCCGGGCTCATCCGATCAAGAAGCGCACGAGCCATATCGCGGTGCGGGTTGCGACGGGACCGAGGAAGGAGAGCGAGGATGGGACAGAAGGTACTACCTACCGGCTTTCGCATCGGCGTCACCGAAGACTGGCGGTCGCGGTGGTTCGCTCCGAAGGCGGCGTATGCGGAGTTTCTGATCGAAGATCAGAAGATCCGCCACCTGATCGACCAGCGGCTGAACCTGACGGCTCCCTTCGCCGGGTGCGCGGGCGTCGAGATTGAGCGAACGCGCAACCAGGTGAAGGTCGTGCTCGCGACGGCCCGCCCGGGGCTTGTGATCGGCCCGAAGGGGGCAGAGGTCGATAAACTCCGCGAGTCGATCGAGGAGCTCATCGACCGCAAGGTCAGCGTCAACATCAAGGAGATCAAGAATCCTGACCTGAGCGCCCAGCTCATCGCGCTCGACATTGCGGCGCAGCTCAAGCGGCGCGCGAGTTTTCGTCGCGCGATGAAGCTGCATTGCGACGCGGCGATGGCCGCCGGTGCGCGGGGGATCAAGATCATCTGCAGCGGGCGTCTGGGCGGAGCCGAGATGTCTCGGACCGAGACGCAGAAGCGTGGGTCGATCCCTTTGCAGACGCTTCAGGCGCACGTGGAGTACGGCTTCGCCTCGGCCTTCACGACCTACGGCGCGATCGGCATCCGCGTTTGGCTGTATCGCGGCAATTACGGCGAGGAGCCGCCCGAGGAGGCGCCTCAGCAGGGTGCGCGGCCTTTCGGCGGGCGGCGGCCCCGGCGGTAGGAGGCTTGGAACATCAGGCGACGCTCGGCGAGCGTCGCGGCCGCGCGTCCACCACCGTGCGGCGCGGCCCGCGGCAGGTGCGGGGCGCAAGAATAGGACGAGTTTGGTAACGTCGGTCTG
>CAZERK010000491.1:0-2997 GCA_964514515.1 uncultured Planctomycetaceae bacterium | reverse complement strand
CACGTTGCAGGCGAGGAGGTCTTGCAGGACGACTCCGTACGGGTGCGCGTCCGCCTTTGAGAAAGCCGATCGGAGAAACAGACTCATGGATCGACCCGAATTCATCATCACGATCAGCAAGACCGGCCAGGTGACGGTGGAAGTCAAAGGCGTCAAGGGCTCTCGCTGCCTCCAGTACGCCGACTTGATCAAGGAGATCGTCAGCCATGAGGACAGCCGCCAACTGACGACCGAATAGTACGCCCAGGACGGCCAGGTGCGCATCGATACGCGCGTGCGGGATTCATAGCTAGCGTAGTCAGTCACGCTGTCTGCCTCTTATTGTGTGACGCCGGCTGAGTACGTGCCTAACGTTCGGCACGAAGGCGCAGATGGAGCGTCGGCCCCCTGCGGCCGACGCATGAGGGAATTGAGCGCCGCTGGCAAACCTGCGTCGGCCACGGGGGGCCGACGTTACTCGGAAGCGCAAGGCGCTTTGGCGGCAGCGGAAGAAAGCAACCCGAGTCGCGGTTAGTTTGCCAGCGCAGCTCGCCGTAGTCCTCGGAGCCGACCATGCAATGCTGGAACTGCGGATTCGAGAACATCCCCGGCTTGCAGACCTGCGCCCGATGCACGAGCCGGCTCAACCTTGACGCCATCAACGTCGAACCCCCCCGTGCCTCGCGCTGGCGCCCGGGCGCCGTGCTCTCGCGGCTGGCAGATCGAATCGGAGGAAGACTCGAACGCCTCTGGAGGACGGTCGTACCGAAATCGTTGTCGCATCGGCGTCAGTCGAAGATGCTGACGCTCCTCCTGACGGTCGTCCCAGGGCTGGGGCATTTCTACATGGGCCGGCGCCTCGCGGGCCGCATCCTCTTCGGAAGCTGGCTTCTCGTGCTGTTGCTGACGGCGTTGCTGCTGGGGTCGCGGTGGGTCGTCTGGGGCCGCGCCGTCATGGTCGCCGTTCACGTCATGGCGTTCGTCTCGCTCCCGATCTTCGAGTTTCTGACGCGCGAGCACATCGGCACCCGACTGGTTGTCTCCCTGGGATTGTACTTCTGTCTGTGGCACATGCTGTACGCGCCGGTCACGAGGCTCGCTTCGCGATTGTACGCTCTGCTGGTCGTGCCGGAAACCTGGGTGGACGGCGACGTCATCGCCCGAGGCGACGCCCTCGTGTATCAAGGAGCGTGGCGGCGGCCGCCGTCCTATGCGCGCGGCGATCTCGTGGTCTACGCCATCAGAGGCGGCGGCGGGCAAGGCTTCCAGGTCAGAGCCGGCACCGGCATCGACCGAGTCATCGGTACCCCGGGGGACGCCGTGGAGGTTCGCGAAGGCGTATTGCGGGTGAACGGTCGAGAGCCGCCGCCCGATCAGCGACCGCTCGGCAGCATATCACGCTTCGGCGCGATGGACTTCACGCTTGGTCCCCAACAGTACTTGATCCTACCCACGCGGATTGGGTTCGATGCCCACGGCAACGCAGGCGACGTCAACAGGGCTTTGCAGGCACTCCTGGCGCAAGCCGCCATCGTTCCCTATGACAGCATCCTTGGACGTGTTATCCTCCGTGTGCGTCCAGGACTGCGTTTCGACCGTCTGGAGTAGACGCCCCGTGGCCGGCAGATTCAGTAGTCTGGAGTTCGACGGACAAGGCCGAGACGAGGACAAGCTGCCGCGCCGCCAAGGCAGCGCCGGCGAGGCCGTCACCGCCCAGGGCTACATCACCAAAGCCCGAACCGCCGACCAATGGGGGGAATACGAAACGGCCCTGCGGCTCTACACGCGGGCGCTGCAGGAGGATCGTGCGGCCATCCCCGCGTGGGTTGGCCAGGTTCAGATGCTGGTCCTGCTGGGAGAATGCCGCGAGGCCCGGATGTGGAGCGACAAGGCCCTGGAGCTCTTCCGCAACAACGGGGAGTTGCTGGCCGCCAAGGCGCAAGCCTGCCTGCGGCAACGGGAACGCAACGACGCGATGGCATGCAGCGATGCGTCGCTGGCGGCGCCCGGCTCGTCGGCTTGGCGAGGGCCGGTCCGCGGAGAAGTCCTCCTCGACCCGCGACGCAGGCCCGCGGTAGCATGCTTCCAGAAGTCGCTGGCCGAAGCAGACGCCGACTGGTTCGACCGAGTCATGATTGCTCGAATCTACCTGCGATACAATCGCGCGACCAACGCGTTGAGCTACGCGCAGGCGGCCGCGGGGATGCGCCCGACGCACGGCTACGTCTGGTTCGTGCTCGGAAACTGCCAGAAGTCGCTCGGGCTCAAGCCCCTGGCGCAAGAAAGCTACCAACGCTGCCTGCAATTGCGGGAGGGCTATGGGCCTGCCTTGCGGGCCATCGAGCGGCTCGATGATCGACCATCGCTCTTCGGGTGGGCCGGCGGACTCCTTCGCCGCTGGAGGGGACGATGAAGCTACAGACGCTCTTGCGCGCCGGGCGCAAGCACAACGCCAGCGACATCCATATCGTCGTCGGCATGCCGCCGCTGTTTCGCGTCGATGGCGAAATCATCACCTCGACGGGCGAAGCCGTCACGCCCGCCACGGCCCAGGCCCTCGCCTACGAAACGCTCAACGCCGAGCAGCAGACGCGGCTGGAACGCGATTGGCAGCTCTGCTTCTCGACGATGTTCGGCGAGCACGACCGGGCGCGCATCACCATCTACTTCCGCAACGGCGTCCCGGAGTTGTCCATCCGCCTGAGCGAGCCGGTCATCCGCAGCCGCGACGAGCTGCGTTTGCCGCCCATCGTGGACGACTTGGCGCGACGGTCCAACGGCCTCTTCATCATCACGGGGCCGACCGGCGTGGGCAAGACGACGACGTTCCATTACGTCATCAACCTGATCAACACGGAAAGCCGCAAGAAGATCATCACGATCGAGGACCCCATCGAGTACACGCACGCTTCCAAGCGGGGACTGGTGATCCAGCAGGAATTGCTGACGGACGTGCGATCGTTCAGCCAGGCCCTCATCCACGTGCTGCGCCAGGACCCGGACGTGATCGCCATCGGC
>CAZERK010000490.1:0-3003 GCA_964514515.1 uncultured Planctomycetaceae bacterium | reverse complement strand
CCGGCCTTCTCAAGCTGCGTCCGCATGGCGTTTACAGCGGCGTCCTCCTCGTCGGTCAGCCCGGCGAGCAGCTCCGTCAGGTCTCGACCTGCCAGCAGCTCCACGTCGTAAACGGGTTCCAGGATGTCCGGTCGGAGGACGTCCGAAGGCGGCCCGGCAGCGACGGAACGGCCCTCATCCAACAGCAACAGGTGCGAGCAGAACCGTCCGGCCAGATTGAGATCGTGCGTCACGACGACGACCGCGAGGCCGTCCCGCTCGGCCAGATCACGAAGGACGGAAAACAAGCTCAATTGGTAATAGAGGTCGAGGGCGGCGGTCGGTTCGTCCAACAGCAGGAGCCGCGGCTTCTGGGCGAGAGCGGCGGCGAGATGCACACGTTGGGCTTCTCCGCCGGAGAGCGTCGACATCGGACGATGCGCAAACGCGGCCGTCTCGGTCGTCCGAAGGGCGCGGTCCGCGATCTCGAAATCGGCCGCGGCGTCGAACAAGCCCAAACGCCGATGCGGAAAACGCCCCATCAAGACGGTCTCGCGAGCCGTAACCGGCGAGTCCGTCGGCAGGTGCTGCGGCAGGAAGGCGATCCGTCGGGCGCGCTCTCGCGGCGGTAGCTCCGCCAGCGAGCGGCCGTCGAGGAGGATGCGACCGGCGTCCGGCCTGCGCAGCCCGGCCAACAGACGCAGCAGCGTGCTCTTGCCGGCCCCGTTCGGCCCGACGACGCCCCAGCATTGCCCGCCGGCAACATCGAGCGAGACGTCCTGCAGGAACGCGGGGCGTTGCGGATAACCGAATGCCACGGCCTCGGCACTCAACAGGGGCGCGCGCCTCGTCGAGGGGCTCGTCGCGGCGGCGACTGAGGTGGTCATGGCCGACCCCCTTCGGACGGCATCGAGGCGAGCACGGCCAGGCGTATCGGCAAGGCGCCGTCCTGGCCGTTTGGCTGTCTCGACGACCGTCCCGAGCGCAATAGCGACAAGTCGTCCGCGCGACGAGATGACGGGTCGTCAGAACGCAGCGGAGACGGATCGTCCGCACGAAGCGATGTTGGACCGTCCGACGGCGCGGACGCTTGACTCGTCGTGCGCGGGTGCAGCAGGGCGGCGAGCGCGGCCGCGCCTTCGACGACGCGCGGCGACGGGACCAGCAGGTTGTCGTCCGTCAGGACGTGGACGCGGCCGTCTCGCACGGCTGGCACCGGGCCTAGTTCCCCCCAGAGGCGACGGACGCGGCCTTCAAACGCCGGGTCGGGCTCGGCCTCCGGCATCGCGTCGACAATCACCTCGGGCTGCGCCGCCACGATGGCTTCGAGGCTGACCTCCGGGTAATCCATGTCGAGGCCGCCGAATACGTTCTCGCCGCCCGCCAGTTCGATCATCTCGTGGACGAACGTGCGCGGGCCAGCCGTCAGAATGCCCGCGAGCGAAAACGGATCCTGACGAGCCACGACGAACAGGACGCGCGGCCGAGGCATCCCCGCGACGGTCTCGGCAACGCGCTGCAGTTGTCCTCGGGTGCGCGCGACCAACGCCTTCGCGGCGTCGGGGCGGTCGAGAATGCGGCCGAGTTCATCGATGGCGGCGCACAGGCTCCCGAGGTTCTCCGTAGGATCATGGAAGCAGCGGATGGCACGGGCGTCGCAAAGCTGCTCGACCTCCTTGTTGGCGCCGCGCAGAACGATCAGGTCGGGCTGGAGCCGCAGGATCGCTTCCAGATCAGGATCAAAATGGCCGCCGACTTTCGGCAGTCGACCGACCTGCGGCGGGGAGTTGCAGAAGGTCCCGACGGCGACAAGCCGGTCGGCGGCGCCCAGGGCCGCGATCAACTCGACGGAACTTGGCGCGAAAGCGATGATTCGCCGCGGCGGTTGCGATCCGCCGTCCCGCGGGGGCGCCGAGTCAGACGAGCAGCCCGCGAGCAGGATCATCGCGCCGCAGATGCCTGCGACAAAGAACCTATCCCAAAACCGCATTCCTATCAGAGCCGCGCGCGTCAGCAAGCGGTTCTCTCCCAACGAGACGCGCGACCGCTCCCCGCCGCGGCGGGGAGCGGCTCTGATTGGTTTTGGGATAGGTTCTTGCCTGTGCCACACCATGATGCACGAATTCTGACTGACTGCCCTAGGCGAAGTGCGCCACCGCTCGGCGGAACAATCGGCATCCGTCGCCGCCGGTTTGCGTTCCGCCGGTCCAATCCGGCGCATGCGTCGGCAGGATGTTCCGCTCCGGATGCGGCATAAGACCGAGGACTCGACCGGTACGGTCCGTCAGCCCGGGGATGTTCCCGATGCTGCCGTTGGGGTTGTCAGGATACTGCGGCGGCCCGCCGTCGCGAGACGCATAACGGAGGGCGATGCGGCGGCGCTCAGCCAATACGGATACGCCGGCATCGTCGCCCGGAACGACCATCTTTCCTTCCGCATGGGCGACCGGCAGGTACAGGACGTCGCCGGCCTCGACGAAGACGCAGGGTGAGTCGCTCACCACGAGGCGGACCCAGCGGTCCTCGTAGCGGCCGGAATCGTTTAGCGTGAGCGTCGCGGCGACGCCGGCGTCCTCGCCCGGCAACAAACCCAGCCGAACAAGGACCTGAAAGCCGTTGCAAATCCCCAGCACCAACCCGCCGCGATCCAGGAGCGACTGGATGGCCGGCCCGAGATGGTGCGCCAACTGACTGGCGAGGATCTTGCCGCTGGCGATGTCGTCGCCGTAGCTGAATCCGCCCGGAATCGTCAGAACCTGATAGCCGGTCAGCACGTCGGGCGTCTCGATGAGCCGTTTGACGTGTACGCGGTCCGCCTTGGCCCCCACCATCTCCCACGCGAACTGCGTTTCCTCGTCGCAGTTGATCCCCGCCGCACGCAATACCAGGACTCGAACGTTCGCCATGACGGCATTCTAAATCACCGTGCGCGATCTTGCGACGTAGATAGTAGCGGCCGAGCGCCCGCGCGATACGTGTTTAGCGTGTAGCGTCGCCCCCCCGAGGGCGACGCATGTTCGCCAA
>CAZERK010000489.1:2139-3014 GCA_964514515.1 uncultured Planctomycetaceae bacterium | reverse complement strand
TGACACGGCTGGACACGAGAGAGGTGGATCATGCGGGAGAGCATGAGGTACGTAACAATCGCAATGGGCATCGGCCTTCTGGTCATGTTGAACGGCGCGTCTGCACAGGCGGGGACGATCGATCCGGACCTAGAGCAGGTCCTGGAGACGGCCGGCCGCGACGAGATCGTCCGTGTCCTGGTCTACCTCAAGGATCGCGTGGACCTCGCAGCGTTGGATGCCGAGTTGTCCGCGGCTCGTGCGCCAAGGGCCGCCCGGCACGAGGTGGTCATGCGAGCCCTGCAAGACAAGGCCAACACGTCGCAGGCCCTCCTGCGCGAGCAGCTCACGGCTCTGCGAGAGGGCGGTCAGATTGAGCGATGGGAGAGCTTCTGGCTCGTCAATTCCTTGGCCGTTGATGCCCGGCCGGAGGTCATCTACCAGGTCGCCACGCACCCGGACGTGGGCACCATCTACCGGAACTACCCCGTCAAGCCCGTTACGCCGGTCGCGGTCGCAGAGAGCCCGTGGCGAAGATCAGGTCCTGAGCCCGGCCTCGTGGCCATCCGCGCGACGGAGGTCTGGGACATGGGCTACACCGGCGCCGGCTTGCTCGTGTCGACGGTGGACAGTGGCGTGGACGGCACGCACCCGGCGTTGGCCAGTCGTTGGGCCGGCGTCGCCGATCCGCGCTATGCCGGTCATCCGGAATGGGCGTGGCACGATGCGTTTCATTGCTCATCGTTCCCGGAGGACCTGTACGGGCACGGCACGCACACGATGGGCACCGTCTGCGGCGGCTATCCCGGCGACAGCATCGGCGTCGCGCCTGACGCGCATTGGATAGCGGCGTGCAACCTCGCCAACAGCACAGGGCAGTTCGTCGACAATAGCAT
>CAZERK010000489.1:0-2129 GCA_964514515.1 uncultured Planctomycetaceae bacterium | reverse complement strand
TCCCGATGGCGACCCGACCACCTTCTGGGATGGTCCGGCCGTCTGCTCCAATTCCTGGGGACTTGACCTTTACGACGTGGATCGGTGCGACGAGGGGTTCTGGACGTTCATCGACGCCTGTGAGGCCGTGGGCGTCGTGATCGTGTTCTCGGCTGGCAACGATGGATCTATGGGGCCCGGTCGCCCCGCGGACCGTGCGACCAACGAGTACAACGCCTGTTCGGTCGGCGCCGTCGACGCCAACACGCCCGGCTGGCCCATCGCGTTCTTCTCCGCGCGCGGGCCGTCCTACTGCACGCCGGACGGCGGGCCCGCGATCAAGCCGGAAGTCGCCGCCCCCGGCTTCGAGGTGAGATCGTCGTACCCCGGCGGTGGCTACATCCACGCGAGCGGCACATCGATGGCGTCCCCGCACGTCAACGGCGTGGTCGCGCTCATGCTGGAGGCCTGTCCGTATCTGACGGTCAACGAGGTCAAGCAAATCCTCTACGACACGGCGGTGGACCTCGGCATCCCCGGCAACGACAACGACTATGGTTGGGGGATGATCGACGCGCTGGCTGCGGTCAACCGTGCCCTGGCGGTCTGCACGCCGCGGCCTCCCTTCGCGTGGGACGACAACTTCACGACGGAGATGAATGCGCCGCTGACCATACGGCTCAGGGCAATGGACGATGGGCTGCCCGACCCGCCGGGCGCATTGAACTTCGTCATTGTCGAGTTGCCGGAGAGCGGCACGCTCATCGATCCGGGGCTCGATGAGATCACGGACGTGCCCCACGTGCTCGCCGGCGGCGTCGACCAGGTCATCTATCGACCAGGACCGTACTACCGCGGTTCCGACCGCTTCACCTTCTTGGCCAACGACGGCGGCGCACCGCCCGATGGCGGCGATTCGAACGTCGCCGAGATCACGCTTACGGTCGGGCTGCCGAGCCTGATCTACGATGTGCCGCTCGACGCAGACCCGGGCTGGAGCCGGGAATGCGAATGGGAATTCGGCCAGCCGACGGGCCAAGGCGGACAGGATTGGGGCTATCCCGACCCGACGTGCGGCGCGACCGGCCTGAACGTCTTCGGCGTGAACCTCAACGGCGACTATGACTTTCACCCGAGCGGACTGTGTTGTCTGACAACCGAACCGCTGGACTTCACGACGGTGAGGAACGTAACCCTGAGGTTCCATCGGTGGCTGAACATCGACGGCATGATCGAGGCCGAGGCGCGGATCGCCGTCTCCAACGACGGGACGACCTGGCACGAGCTCTGGTGCAACGGGCTGTGGATGTACACGGACAACTACTGGCGCGAGCGTGACTTTGACATCTCCGACGTCGCCGACGGCCGAGCGGCTGTTCAAGTCCGCTGGACATACAAGACGAACCCGATGGTCGAACGCATGTCCGGTTGGAACATCGACGACATCCAGTTCTGGGGCCTGCCGCCGCCGACCTTGATCCTCGGCGACTTGGACCGTGACGCCGACGTCGACCTGGACGACCTGCCGCTCTTCGTGGACGCCCTCATGCACGCAGGCGACCCCGCCGCCGACCTGAACGGCGACGCCCTCTGCGACGGCCGCGACATCCAACGCTTCGCCGACGCTCTGTTGTCCCGACCGTAGCTGGGCGACGCCTTTGGGCTTGCTCGTGCTTCCCCCAGGCGTTAATTAAGCAGCTATGTCCGCGAAGCCGAGCATCAAGCCGACTCATAAGCCCATCAAGGACTACTACGCCGCCCTGGCTGTCTACGCCGACCAGGGAATCGTCCACGAGTCGGCCCTGCGTTCCGCCTTCCAGAATCTCCTCGCAGAGACCGGTCGCCGCTGCGGTTGGACGCTCATCCCCGAACTCACGGACGCCGCCGTTTCTCCCTCTTCCTCGCAGGGAGAGGGTCGGGGTGAGGGTCAGGCCGCGGCGCACCACCGCATCCGCCCCGACGGCACCTTCCGCGACGACTTCTACATCGAACGCGGCTACTGGGAAGCCAAGGACACCGCCGACGATCTCGTAACCGAAATCAAAAAGAAAATCGCCAAGGGCTACCCCCTCACCAACACCATCTTCGAAGACACCCGCACCGGCGTCCTCTACCAGAACGGCCGCCGCGATGCCGACTACGACCTCACT
>CAZERK010000488.1:1157-3030 GCA_964514515.1 uncultured Planctomycetaceae bacterium | reverse complement strand
TGTTGGACGTGCAGTTGAACGAGTATTTCGTCGAGAACGTGTAGGCGTACCAAGGCCGGGCCGCTGGCGGCGGGTGCGTGTACGGGCCGAAGTTGACGGTCCAGCCCGTGGTGATCCATGCTGGCCTCGGCGTTGCAGCGGGCGCCTGCGTCCGAATGTAGAAGTTGTTCAAGTTCATGCCGCCGGCTGCGGAGCAGTACATCGACATGCCGGTGATCGTGCTGCCGCCCGTGACGCCCGCGGCCGTCAGGTCGCTCGCCAGGACAAGAAAGTCGTAGCGCTGGTCATGGTAATAGGTGTTGTACGGCATGCCATAGTTCACCTGGGATGACTGAGCGTAGCCGGTCAGGATTTCCACCGTGGGGTCGACGTAGACCGGGAAGCGGCGTCCCTTGCCCAACAGCCAGTCGATGGCCACGCCGTAGCCGACTTCCAGCCCGCCGTCGACGAACCGCACGCGGTACTTCGCCTCATAAACGTCGTTGGCCTTGGAGGCGGGAGCGTCCTTTTCGCCAGCAACCGCCGCCGGAGGGATTTCCGCCCGACTCAGGATCTCATCGCGAGCATGCGCGCCGTCGAATACGGTTACAGGACAGTAGCGAACCCCGCCCTGCCCGTCGGGTTGCACGAGCGTGAATTCCGACGTGATGAAATCGTCCGAACGGCCGGCGCCGTCCGCGACGACCTGCCAGCCCGCCGGCAGATCGACGTGCTCAACGAAGACAAGTTCGCCGCCCGGCGAACTCGCAAGCCACGAAGCGGTGCGAACGAGCGAGCCGTGCTCCACGCCGCGCTTCAGCATCACGATCTCATCGCTCACCTCGGGGTAGGGGGCCGCGTACGTCACGATACGGTCGTCGGCAAGCCGTCCGGCCGCCGCCGGGCTCCGCTGGATTGCGTCGGCCAGCGTCCCGTCGGCCCGCACGACCTCCAGCCGGCCGCTGTGCATGACCCGGATGGTCTCGTCGTTCCACGCGAACACGACTCCGTTGCTCCCGGAGCCCTCGTCGACAAACGTCTCGAAATGGTTCGTCAGATTGCACAGGCCGTACGCCGAGTTGCGGCCCGTGTCGTTCGACGTGAGCGATAGGTCGACGTCTCGCCATCGTCCCTCGCCGTCCTCGTAATGCAAGTCCGAGAGGAAGACGGCCGTGTAGGTTCCGTCATGGTTGTCGAACGTCTTGCTGTGGCGCGTTCGAAGCTGAAATACCTCGTCATCCGGCACGTACGGATAGTAGACGCCGTGCGGGCTCCATCGGTTGGCATGGAAACAGGAATACATGCCCGTGTGCGAGCCCCACGACTCGACGGAAGCATCGTCCGCCACGTCAATGCGCCCGCGGTCGTTCAGCCAGCAGGCAAGCTCCTCGGCAATCCAATCAGGAGATCCCCCGTCAGATGACTCCACCGTCTCCTCTGACGCAGCCTCGAAAACCGAGGCCTCGTCGATCTGCGCCCTCGGTTCATCGAACGCGGCTTCAGAATCCGTCATCACGAAGGATTCAGCTTCGTCCGCTTCCGGCGAACGGCACGGAGACTCGGTCGGGTCTCGCTCGATCTGTCGATATCCGAGCCTGGACAGTTCAGCGCGCACCGTCGTCAAAAAATCCTCGGCCCCCTCTTGGTGGACGATCTGCCCTTCGTCGGGATGGAGCGGCAGGCCGGTCATCGCGTCTCGCTCGGTCGGCGGATCGCTCAGCCGCAGTTTGCCCTGGTCCCGCCCCAGCACGATCAAACGGCCGTCAGGTGTATACTCCGTGAAGACCAGCACGCGATCGCCAGCCTCGAACGTCGGTGCGTGCTCGACGCCCCTCGTCGTCTCGTCCACCGTCCCGCCCAAAGACGGGGTCGCCGCCCTCCACACCTTAGGAGC
>CAZERK010000488.1:0-1147 GCA_964514515.1 uncultured Planctomycetaceae bacterium | reverse complement strand
TTTTCGATCGTCGTGAAGATCTTGGTCTGTTCCGTGTTCCAGGCGGAACGCACGTCGAGAACCGTCCCGACCACGGCATGTTCGCAGCGGCCCGACAACTCGGATGGGCCCATCCGAATCATGTCAGCCGAACTCGGCGTGGGTGCGACGACCAGCATCAGCAGACCCGTCGTAACCGCGAAGGGATGCAGACGTTTGGTTCTCATCGGTTTTGCCCTCTGCGACGTGTCTTCGAAGAACCTGGCGAACAGAGGCGAAAACGAAGCCGCTTGTCGGCGCCGCACCCGAGCGTGACTCGGCTCGTCATGTCTCGTTGCGGCGCCAACGCCTGCCCGCCCTCTATCCGGGCGCGCACACCGCATCCTCGCGACATCGGCCAAGCGCTCCCGTGACAAGGTGTAGACCGACGGAATGCACAGAATCCAACAGTTGACTGGCGATTCACGCGCACGCACTGCGAGGCTCGCGCCACGTTCATGCCGCCTTCCCGGCGAAGATAGGGGCCAGAGTCGGTCCGAAGGAGAACCCTCAAGCGCAGTCAGAGACACTGGAAATGCCAGAAATACTGAGGGTCTCTCGCCTCCTAGTTAGCAACTTATCAGATTCAAACGCCCCGTGTCAATATGAGCGTCGTCCGCGCAGTCGCGCGCGCGTGATGACGCGGAGCGACCACCCGACGCAGCTTCCTCCCGCAGGGCGCGGAGATCGGTGCCGGCGTATATCGCCAGCAGTCAGAATCCGCCCAGAAAGCGCTGCTTATGTGCATGGAGCTGCAACGCGAGAAACCGCGCGATGCGCGGTCTCCGGCATCAGCGTCGACGACTATGCCTCCGGCGGCAAGACCGGCGCCGAGACAGACTCCGCGAGAGTTGGACTCGATGGCGGCCAGAACTAGGCCCCGATAATCCAGTTCCTAATATCCTGATAGGTGACGAGCAGAAAGATCGTGGCGATCAGGGCGATTCCGATCAGTTGCGTGGCGACCTGCGTCTTGATGCTGACCGGCTCGCCTCGAATCTTCTCCAGGATCAGGAACAGGAACAGTCCGCCGTCCACGATCGGCATGGGCAGGAAGTTGATGACCGCCAGGTTCGCCGACAGGATGGCGAGGAACCAGAGCAACGTGATGACGCCGGAGTCCGCCGCC
>CAZERK010000487.1:0-3045 GCA_964514515.1 uncultured Planctomycetaceae bacterium | reverse complement strand
GGCGACGTTCGTCGCGGATCGGCTGCTGGGCGGAAAGCGACCGGACACGATCTTCGAGATCGGCGGGCAGGACAGCAAGTACATCAGCCTGCAACCGGAAGGCGGCGACTCGGGCGACACGGTCGTCGTCGACTTCACGATGAACGAGGCCTGCGCCGCCGGCACGGGCAGCTTCCTCGAAGAACGGGCGGAAGAGCTGGGCGTCGCGATCAAGGGCGAGTTCTCCGAATTGGCGCTTCGCTCCACGGCGCCGATCAAACTCGGCGAGCGATGCACGGTCTTCATGGAGCGGGACGTCAACACGTACATGCAGCGCGGCGCGAAGCGCGAAGACGTCATCGCCGGCCTGGCCTACTCCGTCGTCTACAACTACATCAATCGCGTCGTCCGCGGCCGGCCCGTGGGCGATTGCGTGTTCTTCCAGGGCGGAACGGCCTACAACGACGCCGTGGCGGCCGCGTTCGCCGCCGTCACCGGAAAGCGGATCATCGTTCCGCCGCACAACGCCGTCTTGGGCGCGATCGGGGCGGCCCTGCTGGCGATGGAGAAGATGGCGACGACCGGGCGGCCGACGCGTTTTCGCGGCTACGAGTTGGACGCGGTCGACTACACGCTGCGCGAGTTCACGTGCAAGGGCTGCGGCAACCAATGCGCCGTGCAGGAGTTCAACGTCGAAGGAGAGAAGACGTTCTGGGGCGACAAATGCTCCGACCGTTACCGCAAGCGGGCGAAGACGGACCGTAAGCCCACGATCCCGGACTTGGTCGCCCTGCGGCACGAGCTGCTGCAAGCGGACGACGAGGGCGATCCGCCCGATGCTCGCGCTCGGATCGGCGTGCCGATGGCGATGTACACGCACGACTGGCTGCCGCTCTGGCGGAGGTTCTTCCGCGACTGCGGCATGGGGGTTGTTTGCTCGACCGAGACGAACCGCCGTACCGTGCAGAAGGGCCTGGACAGCATCGTCGCCGAGCCGTGTTTCCCGATCATCGTCGCGCACGGCCACGTCGCCGACCTCGTGGATCGGGGCGTCGATTTTCTATGGTTGCCGAACATCGTCTCGTCGCAGACGCAGTTCATGGAGAACGAGAGCTACGTCTGTCCGTGGGGTCAGACGCTGCCGTTCGTCATCCGCCAGTCGCCGGCGTTCCGCGCGTGGCAGGGCCGCATTCTGTGCCCGACGCTGCACATGCGCGAGGGCATGGCGCACGTGCGGGACGTGCTCGTGCGGCTCGTTCGCGACTTGGGCGTCCGTCGCGGGAGGGCGGAACGGGCCTTCGGCGCCGGCCTCGCGGCGTTGCAGCGTTTCCGATCGGCCTACGAAGACGCAGGCCGGCAGGCCCTGGCGACGCTGGAACGGACGGGCGAGAGTGGCATGGTCCTGGTCGGCCGGCCGTACAACATCCATGACGCCGGCGTCAGCCTGTCGGTCGCCCGGAAGCTGCGGGACTATTACGGCGTCAACGTCCTGCCGATCGACGCCCTGCCGCTGGCCGACGTCGACGTGCGCGACGTCAACGACAACATGTATTGGGAGTACGGGCGGCGAATCCTGGCGGCGGCCAAGCTCGTCCGGCAGCAGCCGAACCTGCACATCATCTACATCACGAACTTCAAGTGCGGGCCGGACTCCTTCATCAAGGGGTACATCCGACCGGCGTCGGGCAAGCCGTTCCTGACGTTGCAGTTCGACGGTCATTCAAACGACGCGGGCATGATGACGCGCTGCGAAGCCTATTTGGACAGCAAGGGGATTCTGCGATGGTGGCGACGGACGGAAAGCGAACCGGCGGAACGAGCCTCAAAGGCCGAACGGTTTACATCCCGCCCATGTCCTACGCCGGCGCCCGGATGATGGCCGCGGCGTTCCAGTCGGTCGGCATCGACGCGGCCTTGTCTCCCTCGTCGGACGCCCAGACGCTCGAACTCGGCGGGCTGAAGAGCAGCGGCGAGGAATGCCTGCCGCACAAGGTCACGCTGGGCGACTTCCTCAAGGTCTGCCGCGCCCCCGGGTTCGATCCGGCGAAGACGGCGTTCTTCATGCCGACGGCGCACGGCCCCTGCCGGTTCGGGCAATACGCGCCCTATCTGCGTCATGTTCTGGCGGAGTTGGGCTACGGCGACGTGCCGGTCATCTCGCCTTCCAGCGAGAACGGCTACGACGGCATCGGCGAGCAGGCCGCCGACCTCATGCGGACGGCCTGGATGGGCGTCGTGCTCGGCGATCTCGTGACCAGGTTCCAACTCAAGACGCGGCCCTACGAGAAGGTCGTGGGCGACGCCGACGAGGCGACGGAGCAGTCGCTGGATGCGTTCGGCCGAATTCTCTCGGAGCCGGGACGCGCGACGAAGGAGCGGCTTGCGAAGTTGACGGCGGCGGTCGTGCGAATGCGGGACCGGTTCCGCGCCCTGCCGGCGGCGTACGTCAAGGGGCGGCCGCTCATCGGGTTGGTCGGCGAAATCTTCTGCCGCCTGCACACGTTCAGCAACGACGACGTCGCCCGGCGACTCGAGCGCCACGGCGGAGAATGCTGGCTGTCGGACATCGCGGAATGGGGCTGGTACTCGAACTGGAGCCAGGAGATGACCCTGCGGCAAGCCGGCCGACGGCTGTCGGCGGACTTCCTCAAGCTGAAGCTCAAGACGCACGTGCAGCGGAAGTACGAGCACGCGCTGTTGGCGCCCGTGGCCGAGGACCTGCGCGGTTACGAGGAGCCGCACGACGTTCGAGACGTCCTGGCGGCCTCGGCGCCGTACCTGCCGTCCGAGGGATGCCTCGGCGAGATGGTGCTGAGCGTCGGCAAGGCGATCTACCTGCACGGCAAGGGCGCGGACGGCATCGTCGATATCAGCCCGTTCACGTGCATGAACGGCATCATCTGCGAAGCGGTGTATCCGGCCGTCAGCCAGGCCTACGACGATCTGCCGATTCGCGTCTGCTACTTCGACGGCATCAACACGAACATCGACCGCGACCTCGAGATATTCCTCGAGCTGGCCCGCTCCTACCAAAACCGCAAACGCATCCCGCGGGTCTATCCGAGC
>CAZERK010000486.1:0-3091 GCA_964514515.1 uncultured Planctomycetaceae bacterium | reverse complement strand
CGACGAGGTGCGTGGCGGAGTTCGTATGCCCGTTGACGTGGCAGTCGAAACAGGTCACGCCGCGGTGCGGCTTCGCCGAGCGACGGTCCTCGGTCGCGTTGAACTGCTGCTGCGGAAACGGCGTGACGAGCAGCCGCAAGCCCTCGAGCTGCTTGGGATTCAGGACCCCGTTGAACAGCTCGTAGTAGTTGTCGATCGTGACGACCTTGCCCTTGGACACGTCGCCCAAGTCCGGCCGCGTGGTCAGGTAAATCGGCGGCGGATACTCCGGCAAGAACAGGGTCGGCAGGTCGTAGTCCATGTCGAACCGGGTCAGATCGATGCCGGTCTGCCGCAAGATCTCGTCGATGTGGTGCTTCGGAAAGACCATGCCGCCTTCCGCGTGGTTGGGATGCGGCAGCGGCAGGAAGCCCTTGGGCCAGACGCCCTTGGCCTTGATCTGGTCCGGCGTCATCTCCGCAAGCTGCTGCCACGTGAGGCCTTGCGGCAGCTTCACGCGGACGCCCTCCTGGACGGCCTTGCCGCCGGACATCGCAAGGCCCGAGGCCGGACGGTCGCTCATGTCGTAGCGCTCTTCCAGCAGGGCCATCTGGCGCTTCATGACGGCCGGCTTCTCCGTCGCCATCCGAGCCATCGTTTCCTCAAAACGCTCCTGTGCCACCACCGGCGCGTAGCTGGACGGCGGCTTGTCCTGCGCGTTGGCCGTGAGAAGCCCGAAGGCAAACAGCCCCAGGACCACGGCGGCCGCGGCGCCCCATCTGTCGGGGGTCATCCATCGTTTGTGCGTCATGTCTCGTTCCTCCGTTTCGTGTGCCTCGGCTTTCTTGTCTTGCAACGGTTCGATGTCCGCACACGGCTGGAACGGTCCCGGGCAATTTGACCTTTCGAACGTTCCTCGCGCCGGCAGTCGGCGCAGATGCCGTGGAAATGGACGGAGAAATCCTGAATCTGGAACACGTGGGGCCGAACGTCCGGCAGGCGAATCTGCCGATCCAGACGTTCATCCACGACGTCGATCAGCTTCTCGCAGCGCAGGCAGACGAGATGATGATGACGCGCCGTCATGGCATCAAAACGCGCCGCGGCGCCAGGCGAGCACGCCTTCACGATGACGCCGACGTCCACCAGCGCATCCAACACGCGATAGACCGTCGTGCGTGAGACGCCGGGAATCCGCGCGAGGACGGCCTGATAGACCTGGTCCGCCGTCGGATGGTCCGCGTTGTCCAGAACGGCCTCGAAGATCGCCCGCCGCTGAACGGTCAGCGGCAGTCGCCGCGTGCGACACGCTTCCTCGAATCGCCGCAGCCGCTCGCGCTTGATCGAAGAATCCACGCGTCCGCTCCAGTTGGAAAGATGTATCGGATGATACAAATTGTCAACCTGAAAATTCGAACGATCCGATCGGCACCCGGCCCGCGTCTCGCTCGCGAGGCGCTTTCAAGATGGTCGTGGGCGAAGATAAGCGGCGGCGTGTCCAAAATCCAGCGTCAAGCTCAAGACAGCCGTGATTTCGGAAGAGTCTTCGATAGGTTTGGAGGAGCAGGGACCGTCAATCAAAGAAACGGGCCAGAAGCCATCCCCAGACCTCGTTCTCCCGACTGCGCGAGCGAGGGAAGGCCATCGAATGCTCCAGATCTCGCCCCTCACCCTGCCCTCTCCCCGGCGGGGAGAGGGTCTTGGGGTAGGTTCTACGCTTGGGGCGGCAGGGGGTCGGCGTGGTTGCCGTAGGCGCGGACGATCTGCGTCACGAGGCGGTGCCTGACGATGTCCGCCTGCGTCAACCGGACGACAGCGATGCCTTCGATTCCCTGCAGGCGTCGCGCGGCATCGATCAGGCCGCTCTTGGTCGGGCCGCCCAGGTCGGATTGGCTGTCGTCGCCCGTGACGATCATCTTGCTGTGGTGGCCGAGCCGCGTCAGGAACATGAGCATCTGCTGCGGCGTCGCGTTCTGGGCTTCGTCGAGGATGATGGCCGACTTGTTCAGCGTTCGGCCGCGCATGAACGCGAGCGGGATGACCTCGATGACGTCGTTGTCCATGAAGCGGCGGATTTGCTCGAACTCCATCATGTCGTGCATGGCGTCGAACAGCGGCCGCAGGTAGGGATTCACCTTCGCCTGGATGTCGCCCGGCAGGTAGCCGAGCTTCTCGCCCGCTTCGACCGCCGGCCGGGCGAGCACGATGCGCTTGATGGCGCCTGACTTCAGAAACGACAGGGCCATCGCGACGGCGAGATAGGTCTTGCCTGTTCCCGCCGGTCCCATGCAGAAGCAGAGGTCTTCCCGTCGGATCGCTTCGACGTACGCCGCCTGGCCGGGCGTCTTGGGGCGGATCATCGCGGACTTGCGATAGACGGAGATCGCAGACGCCTGCTCCTCGTTCTTGACGACGGCCAGTTCGCCCAATACGTCGGCGAAGTCCTCCCGCGTCAGGTGCGCGCGTTCGCGAAGGCGCGCTTGGAGCGCGTCGATCAGGGACGCCGCCTTGCCGACGGCCTCGGTGTCGCCCACCAGCTTGAGTACGGAGTCGCGCGCGAAGATCTTCACGCCGAGGGCTTCGCGGATGGTTCGGAGGTTGTGGTCCGCCGGCCCGAACAACTCCATCCGCCGGTCGTCAGACAGATCAAGGGTGACGACGAGTTCCAACGCTATCCGTTCTCCTCTACCCTCTACCCCCAGCCAATGCGGGCCGCGAGCGCGTCATCAGCATCGCCGCCTATATCATTCTAGCAGCATCCAATAGGCCAGGGGAGCCGCGAGCAGAGGCGAATCGAGGATATCGAGCAGGCCGCCGAAGGCCGGGACGGCGTTGGCGGAGTCCTTCGCCTGTGCGTCGCGCTTGATGAGAGACTCCAACAGGTCTCCCGCCTGCCCCACGAGGCCCATCAACAGACCGAACAGACAGGCCTGCGGGCCCGTCGGCAACAGTCCCAGAACCGCGGCTTCAGGTGACGCCCAGGCGCGAACCGCTACGGGGACCAGTCCCGCCAGCAACATCGAACAGATGACGCCGCCAACGAGGCCCTCCCACGTCATGCCGGGACTCAGCCAGGGGATGACCTTGGTCCGTCCCACGGCCGTCCCCCTGA